>NZ_JBIVMX010000045.1:0-45647 GCF_044753305.1 Pseudomonas sp. NPDC088429
AGGTTGGCGAAAGGTATGGAGACGCTGGTGCAACACGTGACCCAGGGTTTCAAGGCGATGCCGCCGCGTGGTTTGTGCATGGACTGCAGTGCCGAGGATTACCAAGCCATCATCCTTTGGATGAGCGAGTAAACCCGGTCCATAACTTAACCCTTAGCCGTAGTTGGATTAGCTGATGAACAAATTGATCGTGAGTCTGCTGTTGACCGTGGGAATCTCAGGCTTCGCCCATGCTGCCGGTGATGCCGCAGCGGGCCAGGCAAAAGCCGCCGTTTGCGGAGCCTGCCATGGCCCGGACGGCAATAGCATGGCGCCAAACTTTCCAAAACTGGCCGGTCAAGGTGAACGCTACCTGACCAAGCAACTGCACGACATCAAGTCGGGCAAGCGCACCGTTCTGGAAATGACCGGGCTGCTGACCAACCTGAGCGATCAGGATCTGGCCGACATCGCCGCCTACTTCGCCAGCCAGAAAGGCAGCGTCGGCGCCGCCGATCCGAAGATCGTCGCTCGCGGTGAAGCGCTGTTCCGTGGCGGCAACCTCGCCAAAGGCCTCCCAGCCTGCACCGGTTGCCACTCGCCGAATGGCGCTGGCAACGCCGCTGCCGGCTTCCCGCACCTGGGTGGCCAACACGCTCAATACATCGCCAAGCAGCTGACCGATTTCCGCAAGGAAGAAGGCGGCCGTACCAACGACGGCGACACTATGACCATGCAGACCATCGCCAAGCGCTTGAGCGACGAAGATATCGCTGCGGTCTCCAGCTACATTCAGGGTTTGCACTAAGCGCGCCGGATCGGGCGTTGAGCGAGGCTTAAGATCAAAAGATCGCAGCCTTCGGCAGCTCCTACAGGGGGGTCGCGTGATTCGTTGCAGGCGTTGATATCTCCTGCAATGTTAACGCTCGATTAATCCGTCGCAGCAAGTATAAAAAGGGTGGCTTTGGCCGCCCTTTTTTGTGGCCGCTGCCGTTACACTACAGAACTCATGCCCGCCAGGATCTGTCTGAAAACAGGTCGCGCGAGGCGACCAAAATTGTCCAGGAGTAAAGCATGCGTAATCTGATCATCAGCGCCGCTCTCGTCGCTGCCAGCCTGTTCGGCGTCACCGCCCAAGCCGCCGAAGCCCCAGCCGCCCCTTATGTGGAACTGGCCAACCCGGTACCGGTTGCAGAGCCTGGCAAGATCGAAGTGGTCGAGCTGTTCTGGTACGGCTGCCCGCACTGCTACGCCTTTGAGCCAGTGATCAACCCGTGGGTTGAAAAACTGCCGTCCGACGTCAACTTCGTGCGTATCCCGGCGATGTTCGGCGGCCCGTGGGACGCTCACGGCCAAATGTTCCTGACCCTGGAAGCGATGGGTGTCGAGCACAAGGTTCACGCGGCGGTTTTCGAAGCCATCCAGAAACAACACAAAAAGCTGACCGACAAGAACGAGATGGCTGACTTCCTCGCCACCCAAGGCGTGGACAAGGACAAGTTCCTCGCCACTTTTGACTCGTTCGCCATCAAAGGTCAGATCGTAAAAGCTCGCGAACTGGCCAAGAAGTATGAAATCACTGGCGTTCCAACCATGATCGTCAACGGCAAGTACCGCTTTGACATCGGCTCTGCCGGTGGTGCCGAACAAGCGCTGCAACTGGCTGACCAACTGGTCGCCAAAGAGCGAGCGGCAACCAAGGCTGCAGCCAACTAAGCGCCGCCCCCGCCATGCGCCGCTGGAAGTCTGAACGCATCGTTGGCCTGCATGATCCGCAGGTCAACGAGCATCACCTGGAGTCCACGGGCTTGCCCGCAGACCAGCGTCTGCGCCTGCTCAGTTTCAATATCCAGGTCGGCATCAGCACCGAGCGCTATCGGCATTACCTGACCCGTAGCTGGCAGCACCTGCTGCCGCACAACGGTCGCTCAGGCAATCTGCAAAAGATCGGCGACCTGCTCGGCGACTTCGATCTGGTCGCCCTGCAGGAAGCCGATGGCGGCAGCCTGCGTTCGGGCTACGTCAATCAGGTCGAACACCTCGCCCAGCTCGGCGCCTTCCCTTACTGGTATCAACAACTCAATCGCAATCTCGGCCGACTGGCCCAGCACAGCAATGGCGTGCTCAGTCGTCTGAAACCGTCGGCGATTGAAGATCACCCGCTGCCCGGCCCGAAAGGTCGTGGCGCGATTCTGCTGCGTTTCGGCGAAGGCCCGGAAGCGCTGGTGGTGGTGATGATGCATCTGGCCCTTGGCGCGCGAACCCGCAGCCTGCAACTGGCCTATATTCGTGAACTGATCGGTGGCTACAAACACCAGGTGTTGATGGGCGACATGAACACCCACGCCAGCGATCTGCTGCAACATTCTCCGTTACGCGATCTCGGTTTGCTGGCCCCGCAGGTGGAAGCGACATTCCCCAGCTGGCGTCCTCAGCGTTGCCTGGATCATATTTTGCTCAGCCCGACCCTGACCCTGGAAAAGGTCGAAGTGCTGGCGCATCCCATTTCCGATCACCTGCCGGTCGCGGTAGAGATTCGTCTGCCGGGTTCGCTCACGGCTGATGCATTGCCCGCGTTGAGTCCTGACCCTCGCGGAACCCCTGAATGAGCGACGACGCCCAGCGCTGGAAAGAGAAATACCTCAAAAGCATCGAACAACAGGACAAACTCGAACGCCGCTGGGCCGCCAGGCTCGACCTGCTGCGTCGCGGGCTGGTGCGCAGCACATTGGCTGCCGAAGGCACCGACAAAGTCGTTGATCAGTGCATGAAAGAGATGCGCGACGTGGTGCGCACCGACGACATGGACGCCGGCCTCGCCGCCCTGTTACCGCGCCTGGAAAAAGCCGTGCTCGACTCCGAGCAACGCCGCGAAACCCGCATTGATCAGGTCAGCACCGCGCTGACAGCGCTGGTGACGCAACTGCAAGCCTTGCCATTGCCTCGCGAAGTCGCGCAACCGCTGAAAAAATTCGCCAAGCAACTGGATGGCCGCGTCGGATCGGCGCGGGAAATGCCGCTGCTGCTGAGTGAGCTCAGTGGTTTGCAGGGTAAAGCGTTGAGTCAGTTGGACGCGCCTGCCGAACCTGAGCGACCGGGATTGTTGCAGCGTCTGTTTGGCGGTCGTGACAGCGATGATGCGCCGACAACAGAAGCGCCCGCGCCGGTTCTAGCTGCTCAACCGGTTGCTGCACCCGAGCCTGTAGCGCCTGCCGAAGTCATTGAACCGGTAAAAGCTGCGCCTCCGATCCAGGAAGCCCCTTGCGTTGCGATCACTGAAACACCCGCTACGGCGATTCAGGCAGAACCGGACGTCTTCGCCTTCGTGCCGCCAACCGTCGCCAGCGAAGCCGTCAGCGCTCCAGCAGAAGTCATCGCCGTCGAGCCGGAACCGCAGGTCATTGCCGCCCCTGCCCCCCACGTTGCCTTCAACCCCGACGAACTGATCCACCACAGCGATCCGTCCCCGCTGATCCTCGACAGCCTGCCGCTGCCCGAACCCATCGCCCAGGCACTGGCCGCGATCGACCCGGAACAACCCGAGCAAGACATTCTTTTTTCTCTGCCGGACACCCCGGAGCCTTCCTACAGCTCCGTGGCCAAACACATCGAAGACACCCTGATCGGTCTGCTCGACGACCTGACCCTGCCCGAGCGCCATCGTCCGCAAGCTGAGGCCATGCGCGAGCGGCTGAAACACGGCTTGAACTGGTACGAACTGATCCCGATCCTCGACGATCTGGCGACGTTGATGCTGGCGATCACTGACAGCGGCCAGCACGAATTCGAAGCCTATCTGCAACAACTCAACGAACGCCTCGAAGCGTTTCAAAGCAATCTGCAAGCCGCCAGTGACGGCCATGCCGACAACAGCTCGGCGGCGCGGGCGATGGACACGCAAATTCGCGAGCAAGTCGATGGTTTGCAGACCAGCGTGCAGGAAGCGGCGGATCTGGATGACCTCAAGCAAGTGCTGGAGAACCATTTGGAAGGCCTGCTCGGCACCATGGATCAGCACCAGAAGCAGCGCGACGCCCGCGAGCAGGAAGTGGCGACGCGGCTCAAAGGCCTGTCCGAGCGCGTGGCGCACATGGAACAGGAAGCCCAAGGCTTCCGCGAACACCTTGAGGAACAACGCCAGAAAGCCCTGATCGACCCGCTCACCGGTCTGCCCAACCGCGCCGCGTGGAGCGAACGCCTTGAGCATGAAATCAAGCAGTGGCAGCAGCATGGCAACACCCTGAGCCTGGCGATGCTCGATCTCGATCACTTCAAGCGCATCAACGACAACTACGGCCACTTGGCCGGCGACAAGGTGCTGAAAATCATTGCCACCGTGTTGCGCAAACGCCTGCGCGGTTCCGATTTCATTGCCCGTTTTGGCGGTGAAGAGTTTGTGCTGTTGCTGCCGGCCACGCCGCCAGCGCTCGGCGCGAAACTGTTGGAAACGCTGCGCGCAGCGATCGAGGCCTGCCCCTTCCACTTCAAGGGCGAACGCGTGACCATCACCATTTCCATGGGACTGGCATCGTTCAAGGCCGGAGAACACAGCGATCTGGTGCTGAAAAGAGCCGATCAGGCGCTGTACCGGGCGAAAAATGCAGGACGAAATCGGGTCGAGCTCGGCTGAGCAATTTGTTCCATTTTGTTTAAATCCGCCCGCTGACCGTCGAGACGCAAGGCAGTACGTTACACTGTTGCATTACTGTCTTGCGTGTATTGCCCTCAGCCATGAAATTTTTTACCCTCCTCGCGTCGCTGCTCGTTCTGGCCGGTTGTGCCAGCGCCCCGCGTTACGACATCAGCCACCCTTCGGCCAATTACGACAGCCGCATTCAGTTCGTGATCGTCCATTACACCTCGGCTTCGCTGGAGCGCTCGCTGCAACTGCTGACCCACGGCGAAGTCAGCAGCCATTACCTGATCAGCGATGACAAGAACGCGACCGTCTACAAGCTGATGGATGAAAACCAGCGCGCCTGGCACGCCGGCGAAAGCCAATGGCAGGGCCGCACCTGGCTCAACTCCAGCTCGATCGGCATCGAAATCGTTAACCCGGGCTTCAAAGACACGCCAACCGGCCGCCTCTGGTATCCGTACAGCGAAGCGCAAATCCAAGGGCTGATCGCCCTGCTCAAAGACATCAGTAAACGCAACGGCATCAGCCCGCGCCACATCATCGGCCACAGCGACATCGCGCCGTTGCGCAAACTCGATCCGGGCCCGCTGTTCCCGTGGAAGCGTCTGGCTGACGCAGGCCTGGGCCTGTGGCCCAATGAACAAGCGGTGGCGCGCCAGCAGGCGCTGTTCAACAGCGGCGAACTGCCGAGCATCAGTTGGTTCCAGGGGCAACTCGCGCACGTTGGCTACGACACGCCGCAGACCGGCGAACTCGACGTCGCCACCCGTCACGTCCTCGCCGCGTTCCAGATGCACTACCGCCCTTCGCGCTTCGATGGCACCCCGGATGCGCAAACGGCGGCATTGTTGTTGGTACTTAATCAGACAAAATAATGACGCCCGCCCGACGGTCAGGGCGAAATCGCAATCAGCAGCTATAACTCATTGGTAATTCTTCGGATATTCCATATGGTTGCTACCCGAGAGACGCTGCGGAGCTGGTTTTATCGCCCCTGGTTTTTGGCGACGATCGCGGCTGTCCTCAGTGCCAGCCTGCTGATCGCCGGCGGTATGTTCTTTGCGATGCATCAGGTCGAGCAAAGCGAAAGCCGGGAAATGAACGCGCAAGGTGAGCGTTTCCTAGCCCGCCTCGAACAATTGTTCGGCCAGTTGCGCGAAAGTCTCGACGACCTAGAAGCACAGCCATTGCGCAGTTGCGATGGCGACATGATTGCCACCCTGCAGCAAGTCACCTTCAACTATCGCTTCGTCTACGAAGCCGCCTACAGCGATGGCACGCGAACCTGTTCCAACCGTCCGCGTCAGGAAGGTTTGACGGTTGCTCGCCAACCCGACATCAAAGGCCCGACCTACAGCTATTGGCTGAACACCACCACCGAACCCGATGAAAACCGCGCCGCGCTGATGCTCGGGCGCGGCAATTTTCGCGTGGCCACTTCGCGCGGGCATCTGACCGACATGGTCGACCTGTCGCCCGGCAGCAGCCTGCTGGTGGTGCTCGATCATGGCACTCGGGCGATCCCGGTACTCGGCACGGAGCAGGCTTGGCCGCCAACCGAGCACTGGCCACCGAAAAACCGCGAGGCGCTGCAAGTCACGCAAACTCGCCTTGTCTACCGCATGCCCACCGATAACCCGGAATACCAATTGGTACTGATCTCGCCGCGCAGCGGCATGCATATTCCCGCCGTCTGGTGGTGGATGGTGCCAGCCTGCCTCTTGCTCGGCGCACTGGCCGGGTTCCTCGTGTTTTTGTTGGTGCGCCAGCGTCAGTCAATGGACGCCGAACTGCACGGCGCGATTCGCCGTGGCGAGTTGCAGGTGCTCTATCAGCCGATCTTCGACCTCGACAGCCGCAACTGCGTCGGCGCCGAAGCCCTGCTGCGCTGGCGGCGCCCGGACGGCACGCTGACCAGCCCTGACCTGTTTATCCCGATGGCGGAGAACACCGGGCAGATCAGGCAGATGACCGACTTCGTCCTCCAGCGTTTGCTGGAACAACTCGGTCAGCTCCTGCGCGCCAATCCTCAGCTGTATATCTCGGTGAACCTCGCAGCATGCGACGTGATGGTGCCGCGCATTGGCCAGGTCATGGCGCGTCTGCTGACTCTGCACCGAGTAGCCGCGCGGCAGATTGCCTTTGAAGTGACTGAACGTGGATTGATCGATGTGGTGGTGGCGCGGGAAAACCTGCAAGCCCTGCGCGATGTCGGCCACCAAGTGCTGATCGACGATTTCGGCACCGGCTATTGCAGCCTCGCCTACCTGCAAACCCTGCCGGTGGACTGCCTGAAAATCGACAAAGCCTTTATTGATGCGCTCGGTCACGACGCCGCCAGCAGCGGCGTTGCCCCGCACATCATTCACATGGCGCAGGCGCTGGATCTGAAGGTGATTGCCGAAGGGATCGAACTGGAATCGCAAGCCGAGTTGCTCAGCAGCGAAGGGGTGAAATTCGGTCAGGGCTGGCTGTTCGCCCACGCCTTGAGCGCGGTGCAGTTCATCGAACTGATCACCCGTGGCCGGCGACTCGCTGGCCGCCGAATGGATGACGAAGCCTAGACTGCCAACGCCATGTAGAACTGCGTGCCCTGCCCCGGCCGCGAATACACGCCCATGCGCCCGCCATGCAACTGCACGATTTCCTTGCACAGCGCCAGACCAAGCCCGGCGCCGCCCTTCTTGCGCCCGACCTGCACGAACGGTTCGAAGATCCGCCCCTGCTGGCCGTAGGCAATGCCTTCGCCGTTGTCTTCGACGCTGATAATCACCCGCTCGCCATGTCGACGGGCCTGCAAACGAATCTGGCCGTCGCGGGCGGTATGGCGCAAGGCGTTGTCGATCAGGTTGTCGAGCACCCGATCGAGTTGCGCCTGATCGGCCTGCAATCGCGGCAACGGGCCTTGCAGCTCGACATTGAGGGCGATGCCCTTTGCCGCCGCCGAATCGGCGAACCGCAGCTGCGCCTGCTCGAGCAAATCTTCGATGGAGCACGGTGCCAGCGTGAGTTTCTGCAAACCGTTCTGGTAGCGCGAAAAGTTGAGCAAGTCGTTGATCAACTGCATCAGGCGCTGCATTTCTTCGTTCACGGTGTCGAGCAGATCAGCCTCACGCGACTCCGGCGGAAATTTCGCCCGTTCGCGGAACAAGCCGAACGCCATGTGCATGCCGGTGACCGGCGTGCGCAATTCGTGGGAAGCACGCAAGACGAACTCACTGCGCACACGCTCGAACGCACGCTGCTCGGTGACGTCGTGCAGCACCATCACTGCGCCGAGGATATGCCCTTGGGTGTGGCTGACCGGTGTCAGGCTGTACGTCAGCAGACGCGATTCGCCATCGACCTCGATACTCAAATCTTCCGGTGCGCGCTCCAGCGTGCCGCCACGCAGCACCAGTTGCAATTGCGCGTCCAGCTCAGGCCTTCCGAGCGCGGTGCCGAGGCCTTGGCCGAGACGATCGTCCTCCCAACCCAACTGGCGCTGCGCCACCGGGTTGAGGTGTTCCAGATGGCCTTGACGGTCAATCATCAACAAGCCGTCGTCGATGCTGTCGAGCACGGCCTGTAACCGTTGCTGACCGGCGAGCAACTCGTCGACGTTGGTCGCTTGATGTTCGCGCAATGCTTCGGCCATCAGCCCGAAACGCCGGGACAGCAGGTTCACTTCCATCGCCGAGGAAATCGGCAGGGTCACTTCAAAGTTGCCCTGCCCGATGTTGTCGGCGGCTTTCGCCAACACTTCGATTGGCGCGCCGAAGCGTCTTGCGATGCCGTGAGCGGTGACAAAACCGATGATCAACACCGCCAGCCCGACCAGCCCCAGCAGGCCGGCAACCAGCAGCGCCCGTTCGCGGGCGGCGTGCTGTACGGCATTAATGTTGTCCAGCGCATGCTTGTGCTCGGTGATCAAACCGTTGCGCAGCGCATTGAAGCGTTCTCTGAAGTTGGCATTGCTGCTCAACGCGGTCGCCGGGTCACGGGACAGGTCAAACGCCTGCAGAAAACTTATGTAATCCGCTTTGGCCTGGCTGAAGCCGTACTGGCGATCATCATCACCGCGTTCCTGGGCGATGCCTTCATCGAGCAGCTCGAAGTAATGCTGTTTGGACGCTTCGAACGCGGCGTCATCCGGCTTTTCGGCCAACATGAGGATCAGTTGATCACCCAGCGTTTGCCGCATCTTCAGGCCCAGATCAAGGGTGACGAAGTTGTTGCGCAACAGCGCTTCCTGCGAGCCGGCCATCTGCATCACGCTGACCAGCCCGAGCAGAAGCCCGAGCAACGCCACGGTGATCAAGGCGGAAATGCTCAGGAACAACCGTGTGCGCAACTTCATCGCCAGTTTCATCGCCCGGCACTCACAGGTTGTACTGCTTGCGCTTGCGATACAGGGTCGAGGCGTCGATGCCGAGGGTTTTCGCTGCTTGATCCAAGGTGCCGGCGGTGGCGAGAACCGCGCCGATGTGGGCTTTTTCCAACTCATCCAGACTCAGCGCTGCGCCGACCCGGGGTGCGTTGTTGGCAGGTTGCTCGGCCATGCCGAGGTGGCTGATTTCCACGCGTTCTTGCGGGCAAATGATGCTCGCCCGCTCGACCACGTTGCGCAGCTCACGAATGTTGCCCGGCCAGCGATAACCCAGCAGTGCTTCACGAGCCTCGTCGCTGAAACCGCGTGCAGGACGCGCGTACTCTTTAACGAAGCGCGCCAGAAAGCGATCGGCCAGGGTGAGGATGTCCTCGGCGCGCTCACGCAGCGGCGGCAAATGCAGGGTGATGACGTTGAGGCGATAGAGCAGGTCTTCACGGAAGCGACCGTCGCGCACCATGTCTTCAAGATTGAGGTTGGTCGCCGCGAGAATTCGCACATCGGCGCGACGGGTGACCGGATCCCCTACCCGCTCGTATTCCTTGTCTTGAATAAAACGTAGCAACTTTGGTTGCAACGTCAGTGGAAAATCGCCGATCTCGTCGAGAAACAGCGTACCGCCGTCAGCTTGATTGACGCGACCCAGCGTGCTTTCACTGGCACCGGTAAACGCGCCGCGACTGTGACCGAACAGCTCGCTTTCCATCAATTCCGCGGTCAGCGACGGGCAGTTGATGGTGACGCAGGATTTCTTCTCGCGTTTGCTCCAGCCGTGAATGGCGCGGGCCAGTTCACCTTTACCGGTGCCGGACTCGCCGAGGATAAGAATGTTGGCGTCGGTGCCCGCGACCTGGCGTGCAGTTTCCAGTACGACTTTCATCGCCGGGCTGTGGGAATCGAGCCCGTCCTTCGGCTTGCGGATCTCGCCTTCGAGGGCTTCGAGGCGCGCCGACAGTTGGCGCACTTCCAGTTGTTTGGCAGTGGCCAAACGCAATTGATCAGGGCTGCACGGTTTGACCAGATAGTCGGCGGCACCGGCCTGGATCGCGTCCACAGCGGTATCAACAGCCGAATGCGCGGTGACGATCACCACGCGCATCCACGGCGCCTGAATGCGCATTTGCGCGAGTACATCGAGGCCGTTGTCTTCACCCAGACGCAAATCGAGGAAGCACAAGTCGAAGACCTGGCGTTGCAGCAGTGCGTCGGCCTGAGCGGCGCTGTTGGCCGTGGCCACCGTATAGCCTTCGTCTTCGAGGCAATAACGGAAGGTTCGCAGGATGGCGGATTCATCATCCACCAGCAGAATGCGGCCTTGTTGCTCAGTGGCAGATTCCATTTTTCCTACGCTCCATAAAGATTGGTCTTGGGTTAGTCCCGGAAAAATCGGGCAAGTTGCATGGTTGATTCTGAACGATGCGAGCCATAGGAGGGTAGCTCTCTCCAGCCTTCAGGGCCAATACGTTGATTTTGTTGATTTTTTAAACAAACAGCGATTTGCAGGGGATTCCCTGCGTCCTTTTCTGACATCCAAGACCTCCACTCAATTCCATAAGAATGAATTCTCCTACGAAATAATCGTGCGGTTTGCACGACCGTGGAAGAGCCATCGTGCAGGATGCGTCGCGAAAGATTTTCAGATCGATCGTAACCTATTGTTTTTATTGGTTTTTTAATCAATTAAAAAACTGGCATGCAGTCTGCAATATCTCTATCAGCCCGGGCAGATCAGATCTGCCCTAACCGAATAAGAGAGTGAGGAACCCAGGATGACTCGCCAACGTGCCGCCCAAGTGCGTATCTCGCCACTGCATATCCAGCAAGGTCTGTTTGGCGTACTTGCGCTGCTGATCACCCTGATCGCTTGCCAGCAATACCTGCGCTGGGAAAACGCCCAGCAGCCAGAGGCACCGCTGATCTCGATGCAGCACGCGACACAGAGCCATTTCAGCGCTGTCAGCAGCGCCCAGGAAGACAGCGCGCCGATGCGCATGATGTCGGTCGACCAGGCGGAGCCGCTGGATCAGCTGCCACGCGAAGAGCGCTGGGTTTTCTGATCGATCTGATTTTACAAATTCGGGCGCGCAGCGCCGGAACACGCCACACCCCTAAATAGAGAAGTAAGGAGAATCACCATGTTGAGCTGGGCAATTACATTCTTGATCATTGCCATCATCGCTGCAGTACTGGGCTTCGGTGGTATCGCGGGCACCGCCACGGGTATCGCCAAGATTCTCTTTGTCGTGTTCCTGGTGATGTTCATCGCTTCCTTCTTCTTTGGCCGTCGCGGCCGAGGTTAACGATGAATGCTTTAAAAGCATTGGCAGCCGCCCTGCTTCTGGGCGGTAGTGCCATGGCGATGGCGGCCAACGACGGCCAGACGCGGGTCAACGAACTGCTTAGTTCCGACCCGCAGTATCGGGAAACGTGGGAAGGCGTGGTGAAGAAGGAAGAGCGCCTGCCGGAATGGGTGATGAACCTCTCCGGTACACCTGACCAACAGATGAATGCCGTCACCGAAGACGGCGACAAGTACCTGGTTGGGCCGCTCTGCGAATCGCAGGACAAGTGCCTGAACCACCGCTTGATCGTCGCGTTCAGTTTCGACAAGAAAGATGCATACGCCATGCTCGTCGATGTGCCCGAAGGACTGCCGGCCGACAAGTCGCCCACGCGACATGCCACCTACCGCTTCCTCGGCAAACCCGATCAAGGCATGCAGGATCTGCTGATGGAAACCCTGAAGAAAGATCCGAACTGGTATTGAACATGAAGGCAGCAGCCCTGCTGCCTTCCTTTGCACCGAGCCGAGGAGGCTCGGCGCATGACCAAGGGGCCGGGACGTTCTGACTGTTACAGGGTCGGAGTGACCTACGGGTACAGGGAGTGCCTGCGAGAGGGCCGGGTCAGGGCACGTCAAAGCTGCGACGCAGGTTCGCCAACCCCCAGTGGTTCGACGGACTTGCGCTGAGCTTCATCCTCAGCAAAAAATCATCAAAACATTGATCCAGAGCGACCTGCTCATGCTTTTTAGCGACCAGACTGTGCGCGAAAACATTACGCGGTGTTTCCGGGCGACCGTATATCGAGAAAGAAGACTTCTATTCAAGAGGACTTCTAGTCTCCCTGCGTAGGCTTTTTCCTCAGATTTCTGTCGACTTTTCCTGATTAAAAAACCACCAACCCAGGCTGTGATGGCCGGTTCACGGCAGTTATGCCGGCCGAAATGTCGCAATCGAACCGGTTGGGACGCCAGTTTCATTTAAAAAAGCTCATGCCGATTCGGCATAGGGTAGGCGTTTACGGCATTAGACGGCGCAACCTTGCATCGGAATAGTTGCGCCTTTTTTCGCCTGCCGGAGAGCCGTGAATACTCGCTTCGGGGCACCTTATACGGAGGCAGATGCACAGACTTTTCCGCTAAAAAGCGTTCCAGTTCCTGCATGTGCCTGAGTCAAACGCAAGTAAGGGTAAAGATAATGAAGAAGGCAAAACTCAGCCTCGCCTGGCAGATCCTCATCGGTCTGGTTTTGGGGATTGCAATTGGGGCGTTGCTCAACCACTTCAGTGCCGAAAAGGCCTGGTGGATCAGCAATGTCTTGCAACCGGCAGGCGATATCTTTATCCGTCTGATCAAGATGATCGTGATTCCGATCGTCATCTCTTCCCTGATCGTCGGCATTGCTGGCGTGGGCGACGCCAAGAAACTCGGGCGTATCGGCCTGAAAACCATCATCTACTTCGAAATCGTCACGACCATCGCGATCGTTGTCGGCTTGCTGTTGGCCAACGTGTTCCATCCGGGTGCCGGCATCGACATGAGCACGCTGGGCACAGTGGACATCTCCAAGTACCAGGCGACTGCCGCCGAGGTACAGCATGAACACGCGTTCATCGAGACCATCCTTAACCTGATCCCGTCGAACATCTTCGCGGCTATGGCCCGCGGCGAAATGCTGCCGATCATCTTCTTCTCCGTGCTGTTCGGTCTCGGTCTGTCGAGCCTGCAGTCGGATCTGCGCGAGCCGCTGGTGAAGATGTTCCAGGGCGTCTCGGAAAGCATGTTCAAAGTCACCCACATGATCATGAACTATGCGCCAATCGGCGTATTCGCTCTGATCGCGGTGACCGTCGCCAACTTCGGTTTCGCCTCGCTGGTGCCGCTGGCGAAACTGGTGATCCTGGTTTACTTCGCCATCGCTTTCTTCGCCTTCGTGGTGTTGGGCCTGATCGCCAAGATGTTCGGTTTCTCGGTGTTCAAGCTGATGCGCATCTTCAAGGATGAGCTGGTGCTGGCCTACTCCACCGCCTCTTCGGAAACCGTGCTGCCGCGCGTGATCGAGAAGATGGAAGCCTACGGCGCACCGAAAGCCATCTGCAGCTTCGTGGTACCGACCGGTTACTCGTTCAACCTCGACGGTTCGACTCTGTATCAGTCGATCGCGGCAATCTTCATCGCGCAGCTGTATGGCATCGACTTGTCGATCAGCCAGCAACTGTTGCTGGTGCTGACCCTGATGGTCACCTCCAAAGGCATCGCCGGTGTTCCGGGCGTGTCCTTCGTGGTGCTGCTGGCTACCTTGGGCAGCGTCGGTATTCCGCTGGAAGGCCTGGCGTTCATCGCCGGTGTCGACCGCGTCATGGACATGGCCCGTACCGCACTGAACGTGATCGGTAACGCGCTGGCCGTGCTGGTTATCTCGCGCTGGGAAGGCATGTACGACGACGCCAAGGGCGAGCGCTACTGGAACTCCCTGCCACACTGGCGCACCAAGACCAAACTGCCAGCGGGCGAAATCTCCAAGAACTGACACACCCCTGTAGGAGCTGCCGCAGGCTGCGATCTTTTGATTCTGTTTTTAAAGGCAAGATCAAAAGATCGCAGCCTTCGGCAGCTCCTACAGTAGATTGAGGTCAACCCGTGAAATGGGGTGGCAGCAGGTACATACAAACCCCGGAGAAATCCGGGGTTTGTCGTTTCTGGCCACGCCGTTATCATTCGCGGCATTCTTCGGGGGATTTGACTGATGCTTAATGGCCTGTGGCTTGGCTTCTTCATCGTGGCAGCCGTGTCGGCGCTGGCGCAGTGGCTGATCGGCGGCAACGCCGGGATCTTTGCGGCGATGGTGGAGAGCATTTTCGCCATGGCCAAGCTCTCGGTCGAAGTCATGGTGCTGCTGTTCGGCACCCTCACCCTGTGGCTGGGCTTTCTGCGCATCGCCGAGAAAGCCGGGATCGTCGACTGGTTGGCGAAAGTCCTCGGCCCGCTGTTTCTGCGGCTGATGCCGGAAGTCCCGGCCGGTCACCCTGCCCTTGGCCTGATCACCCTGAACTTCGCTGCCAACGGTCTGGGCCTCGACAACGCCGCCACGCCCATCGGCCTGAAAGCCATGAAGGCGCTGCAGGAGCTCAATCCCAGCGCGACCATCGCCAGTAACGCGCAAATCCTCTTCCTGGTGCTCAACGCCTCCTCCCTGACCCTGCTGCCGGTGACGATCTTCATGTACCGCGCCCAGCAAGGCGCGCCGGATCCGACGCTGGTGTTCCTGCCGATCCTGCTGGCGACCAGTTGCTCGACGATTGTCGGCTTCCTCTCGGTAGCATTCATGCAGCGCCTGCGGATCTGGGATCCGGTGGTGTTGGCTTATCTGATTCCCGGCGCGCTGGTTCTCGGTGGCTTTATGGCGCTGCTGGGCACGCTGTCGGCGACGGCGTTGGCGGGATTGTCGTCGATCCTCGGCAATCTCACGTTGTTCGGATTGATCATGCTGTTTCTGATCATCGGCGCGTTGAGAAAAGTGAAGGTTTACGAAGCGTTCGTTGAAGGCGCCAAAGAAGGTTTCGACGTTGCGAAGAATCTGCTGCCGTATCTGGTGGCGATGCTCTGCGCGGTGGGCGTGCTGCGTGCTTCCGGGGCGCTGGACTTTGGTCTGGACGGTATTCGCCATCTGGTCGAATGGGCCGGTTGGGACACGCGGTTTGTCGATGCGCTGCCGACGGCGATGGTCAAACCGTTCTCCGGCAGTGCGGCACGGGCGATGTTGATCGAGACGATGAAAACCTCGGGCGTCGACAGCTTCCCGGCGTTGGTCGCGGCGACGATTCAGGGCAGTACCGAGACGACGTTCTATGTGCTGGCGGTGTATTTCGGCGCAGTGGGGATCCAGCGCGCAAGGCATGCGGTGGGGTGTGCGTTGTTGGCGGAGTTTGCCGGCGTAGTTGGCGCGATCTTCGTCTGCTACTGGTTCTTCGGCTAACCACTAATCCCATTGTGGGAGCGAGCTTGCTCGCGAATGCGTCCGGTCAGTCAACATCATCGCTGAATGACCCACCGCATTCGCGAGCAAGCTCGCTCCCACAGGGTTTGTGTGTTGGGGTTAGGGTTTTGGCGGGGCCAGTTTTTGGCCTTGGTCTACGGCCCAGGCCACGACTTTCGCGGTCAAGCGATCACTGGCCTGGCCAAAACCGGCGACCACCGCCGGCACCTGCACATCACTCAGCGGCTGGCGCTCTTCAAAGCGGCGACTGGCGAGAATCCGCTGGTCATAACCGCGCACCAACAACGCATCGACCCGCACCACAATGCTGGCCTGCGTGCCCTGATACTCGGTCTGAAACGCCTGCAAACTCCCGCCCAATTCCAGATCTGCAGCAAAGTTGCTGTCATCCGTGCTCAGCAACGTCACCCGTCCATCCCGCTGAAAGCCGTCGAGCAAGCGATTACGCACCAGCACCGGCGCCGGATCGCTCCAGCGTGAAGCTTTGTAACTGCTGATCACATCGCCCTGCGGAATCACCGCGATGTTCGAGCGGTTCAGCGCTTCGCTGGACTGCAATTTATTCAAGCGTAACGACCAGGTCTGAGCCGCCGCCGAACGGGCCGAGGCTGGCGCTTGTGCGGCTGGCAAGCGATACACATCCGACGGTTCGGACTTGGGCAGGATCGAGCACGCACTAATCAAAGTGAAGCCAACGAGGAGGGCGAGGCGAGTCAGCTTCATGGCGTGAATTCCTTGTTCTTGTCACGGCCCAGCAGGTAGCCGCTAGGGTTGGCCTCAAGCCGTTGCGAGATGGCGCGCAGCGAGGTCAGCGTCTCACGCAGTTCGCGGATCGCCGGGGCCAGGCCATTGAGGCCCTGCATGCCGTTGTCGAGGGAGTTTTCGTTTTTGTTGAGCAGGGCGCTGATCGTCGTCGTGCTTTGCTCCAGCGACTTCATCGCCTGCTCGGCGCTGCCCAGCGCTTGTTTGCCCTGATCGTTGAGCAAGCCGTTGGCGTTGCGCATCAGCAACGAGGTCTGTTCGAGCATGCTGCCAGCCTGTTTGCCGACCGTCGCCAGTTGCTGCATCGCCTGTTTGATGTCGCCGCGTTGATCGTTGATGGTGCCGGTGGTTTGCTCCAGATGCGCAAGGGTTTTGCTGACGCGCTCGACGTTCTCTGGGGAGAACATCTGATTGGCGTTCTGTAGCAACGCGCTGATGCCGGTCATCAAATCGTTGCTGTCATTGAGCAAACGCGAAATAGGCGAGGGCGACGCCACGATCAGCGGCAGCTTACCGTCCTGCCCACGCAGTTTCGCGCTCTGCGGCGTGCCACCGCTGAGCTGGATGATCGAGGTGCCGGTGATCCCGGCCAGCGCCAGTTTCGCCTGGGTGTCTTCTTTGACCGGGGTGTCACCGGCCAGACGAATTCGCGCCAGCACCCGGCGTGGATCCTGCGGATCGAGGCGCAGGCTGATCACGTCGCCGACCTTGATCCCGCTGTACTGCACCGAACTGCCTTTGGACAAACCGCTAACCGCCTCGTTGAAGACGATTTCGTAATCCTTGAATTCGGTGTCGACGCTGGACTTGGCCAGAAATAGACCGAAGAGCAGGGCGCCTGCCACCACAATCACCGTGAACAGGCCGATCAACACATGATGCGCTCGGGTTTCCATGTCAGACCTCGTTGAGCAATTTGGCGGCGTCCAGCGCCGAGCGGCCGCGCGGGCCGTGGAAGTATTCGTGAATCCAGGCGTCGTCGGTTTCCGAAACGACGTCGATCGGGCCGGCGACCAGCACTTTCTTCTGCGCCAGCACCGCCACGCGATCGGTGATGGTGTAGAGCGTGTCGAGGTCGTGGGTCACCAGAAACACGCTGAGACCGAGCGCATCGCGCAGGGTCAGGATCAATTGATCGAATTGCGCGGCGCCAATCGGATCGAGGCCGGCGGTGGGTTCATCGAGAAACAGAATGTCCGGATCCAGCGCCAAGGCCCGAGCCAGAGCGGCGCGCTTGATCATGCCGCCGGACAGCGACGAAGGATATTTATCCGCTGCCGACAATGGCAGCCCGGCCAGCGCCAGCTTCACGGCGGCCAAATGTTCGGCGTCGTTGCGACTGAGGCCAGCGTGTTCAATGAGGGGCAGGGCGACGTTCTCGGTCACCGTCAGCGAGGAAAACAGCGCGCCCTTCTGGAACAAGACGCCGAAGCGTCGTTCAACCATCGAACGCTCATGCTCCGACAGGCTCGGCAGGTTCTTGCCGAACACTTTGACCATGCCTTCGCTGGGCCGGCGCAAACCGACAATGCTGCGCAACAGCACCGATTTGCCGCTGCCGGATCCGCCGACCACGGCGAGAATTTCGCCTTTGTACAAATCCAGATCGAGGTTCTCGTGCACGCTCTGGCTGCCGAAGCGATTGCACAGGCCACGGACTTCGATCACCGCCTCCGAGGGCGCGCGGGGTAGACGACTCACCAGCCCATCTCCATGAAGAACAGTGCGGCCACCGCATCGAGCACGATCACCACGAAAATCGACTGCACCACGGCGGACGTGGTGTGGGCGCCGACCGACTCGGCACTGCCGCTGACCTTGAAGCCTTCCAGGCAACCAATCGCGGCAATGATGAAGGCGAAAATCGGCGCCTTCACCAAGCCGACCAGAAAGTGCTGCACGCCGATGTCCGACTGCAACAGCGTCAGGAACATCGCCGGCGAGATATCCAGCGACACCGCGCACACCACGCCGCCGCCGATGATCCCGCAGAGCATCGCCAGAAAGGTCAACATCGGCAGCGCCACCAGCATCGCCAGCACGCGCGGCACCACCAGCAGCTCCATCGGGTCGAGGCCGAGGGTGCGGATCGCGTCGATTTCTTCGTTGGCCTTCATCGAGCCGATCTGCGCGGTGAAGGCACTGGCGGTGCGCCCGGCCATGAGGATCGCGGTGAGCAGCACGCCAAATTCACGCAGGAACGAGAAACCGACCAGATCCACGGTAAAAATCGTCGCGCCGAAACTGGCCAGCACCGTCGCGCCGAGGAACGCCACCACCGCGCCGACCAGAAAGGTCAGCAACGCCACGATCGGTGCGGCGTCGAGGCCGGTCTGTTCGATGTGCGCAATCATTGGCGTGATGCGCCAGCGCTTGGGCCGGAACAGGTTGCGAGCGATGGTTTCCAGAATCAGGCCGACGAAGCCGAGCAGTTGCAGGGTGTCCTGCCAGACCGTATCGACCGCACGACCAATGCGCGTGAGCAATTGCACGCTGACGCTGATTTCCGCTTCCTTGATCGGCACGCAGAAATCGGTCATCGAGCGATACACGGTTTGCAGCAGCGCGCGGTCGGCGGTGGAAATCGTGCAATCAGGGTGCTCAGCAGATTTACCGAGGCGCTCGGAGCCGAGCAGCTCGACCAGCAGCGAAGCGCCAGCGGTATCGAGGGCGCCGAGGCTGTTGAGGTCAATCGGGGTGTTGGCGTCGTATTGGCCGTGGAGCTTTTCGCTGAGGGTCTTGAGCTCGGCGTAATGGGCAAGCGTCCAGTCCCCGGTCACGCGCAGGCGGGCAGGGCTGATCGACGTGTCCAGTTGGGCATTGCCGCTGATCGAACTGCTGGTCATAAGCTCCGTGCTTTTCGGCTGATTACGCTGGGATAGGTAATAGCACGAACCGGACTACTTTTCTTTGATCGCTGTGCTGTCGGTGATTTCGAAGCGCAGCACGCCGATCACTTGGCCATCCTCGGTCAACACGCGCACCTGCCATTTGCCCGCAGGGTTGCCGGGGAAATTCTGCTTGTGCGTCCACGCCCGGTAGCCTTCCTTGCGCCCGCCGTGGATGTCGAGCGGGATGCGATCGACCTCTTTGCCGTTGAACTGCCAGACGTGATAAATCCGCTCATCGAGCCCGCGTGGCGCGTTGATCGCGGTGTAGGCGTAGAGGCCATCGCCACGAATCTGCTCGGCGCTGACCGTGTCGAGGCTGGCGCCGGGGGTGCGATCCTGCAATTGCGTGCTGATCGCCACGTCGGTCATCCACAGCGTCGCCGGCGGCACCCACGAACGCAGCACCCAACCGACGCCACCGATGCCGACGGTGATGCACAGAATCGCCAGCGCGTTGCGCACCGTGCGGATCGGGAAGATCGACGCCAGACTCGGGAACGACAACAGCACGGCAATGCCCAGCGCCCACTTGAAACTCTGCGAGGTGGTCAGGTGCATGATCACCGGCAACGCGGTGAGCAGGGCGGCGAACAGGGTCAGGGTGTGCAACGCGAGGAACGCCCAGCGCCGTGGCGCCAGCCATTTGTAGTAGAGCGGATCGACGATCGAGATCAGTGCCGCGACGCTGAGCAGTCCGGTGAAAACCAACTGACCGCTGTTCCACGTCGTGGTGATGAAGAAGAACGGCAGAACGAAAAACAGGCTTTCCTGGTGGATCATTTGCGTTGCGTAACGCAGCAACGGCTGGGGAATTTCCCGTTTGAAGATGCGGGTGAACAGGCCGGTGAGGGTGTTTTCCAGCATCAGCCAGATCCAGCTGAGCAGCATGATCACCGTGATCCAGCTCGCCAGCCCCTGCTGACGATCGACCATGATGAAACTGCCGACCCCGGAGATAAAACCACCGAGCGCAATGACCCCGGGATAGCGCTTCATCAGTTCGAGAATGCGCTGGATCAGGAGCTGTATTTTCGGCATGTCGGGGTTCACAACGCTGTAGGAAAAATCCTCGACAGAGTAGCGCCCGCCGGGCGCTGTGGCGAGGCTGCCGGTCACTTAAAACCAACGCATTCCCTTGTAGGAGTGAGCCTGCTCGCGATAGCGGTCTTTCAGTCACTGCTTATGCGGCTGATACACCGCTATCGCGAGCAGGCTCACTCCTACAGGATTAGTGTTTGGCCGGCCGGCGGCGGTGGTGCAAACGCCAGCCGATCAGGATCAGTAGCACCAAGCCCAAGCCACCCGCACTCAACCACAACACCTGATCATCACTGATCAACGGCTTTTCAATCCGCAAATACCCCGGCTGCAGCAGCAACTCGCGCATGGCTTTGTTCGCCGCTTCCAGCGTCACCCCTTGCAGCTCGCGCGCCGGGTTGGCGAAGCGGCCGTCCTCGTAGTCGCTCAGGGCACTCCAGTAATAATCCGCCATCGCGCTATTACCTTGCACCGACCACGCCTGATGGGCGATGGATGCCTGTTTGATCCGCGCAAAGGTCGCCGGGTCGAGACCGTTTTTCAGCAGGTCGGCCTTGAGGTCTTCCAGCACCTGGATGGCTTCGTCGACGTCATCGCGATCCAGATCAGCGTTCAGGCTCATGAAGCCGACACCACCAAACACTTCGCGCTCAGCCCACGGCCCGTACGACAAACCGTGGTTGAGGCGGATCTGCCGGTACAGCGCCCAGTCCAGATAATCCTTGAGGATGTCGAACGTCTCATCGTACTGATCGTCAATCACCGGTTCCGGCACCAGCCAGTGCAGCTTGGCGCTGTCGCCGATAAAGCCACGGGTGAGGGTGCGCTCATGCGCGGCGCTGGTGCGGATGTCCGGCAATGGGCGATGTTCGCTCGGCTCAACCGCTTCGAGCGCGCCCCAGGCGCGTTCGAGATAGGCCGGCAGCAGTTTGTCGAGTTCACCGACGACGATCAGGGTCATGTTGTTTGGCGCGTACCAGGCCTTGCGCACCTTCTCCAGCTGCTCTTGGGTCAGGTGGCCGACCTCGGCGCGTTGCGGGCATTTCAGGCCCAGTTCGACGGCGAGCTGATTGCTCGCGGTGTGGCCGAGATCCTGGCGATCGAGGAAGCGTTGCAGACGCGTGTAATGGCCGCCGTCCTCGCGCTCGACCACGCGTTTGGCGGCGTTGATCGCGTTTTCGTCGATGCGTGTTTGCGTGAGCAGATCGAGCAATAGGTCGAGCACCTTGCGCTGGTTCTTCGCCGGGGCTTCGATAACGAACGTGGTGTCGGCGTTGCTGGTAAAAGCGTTCCAGTCACCGCCCAGTGCCTGCATGCGTTCCTCTAAACCACCTTCGCCGGTGGCGTCGATGCCGCTGAACAGCAGATGCTCGAGCAGGTGCGGCAGCTCTTTGTCGTCGCAATCGAAATCGTCGAGGCCAACGCCGACCACCAAGCGGATCGCCACATGTCCGCGTTCAGTGCCGGGCTTGAGCAGCAACTGCAAACCGTTGGGCAGCGCATAGCCTTCGACCTGAAAACGATCCAGGGCGAAGGCGGGCAGGGAACCGAGCAACAGACAGGCGAACAACAGGCAACGCATAACAGGCTTCCATACGGCTGATTTGGAGATCCGTGTCGTCAGTCAGGGCCCCATCGCGAGCAGGCTCACTCCTACATTTGGAATGCGTCCCCCTGTAGGAGTGAGCCTGCTCGCGATAGCGGCCTGAAGGCTGAATCAATGTAACTGACTAAACCCAGCCGTAAAACGTTCAAGGCGAATGCGTGATGTCGGCAATATCATCCGACGCCAGCGCCCCGGTGTCCGCCGTTTCCAGCACCACATACGCACTGCCGCAAAACAGCGAATTCAAACGTTTCATGTCAGCAATCAACTCCAGGTGCAGCGAACTGGTTTCAATACTCTGCACGATCTTGCGTTGCAAACGGCTGACATGCGCGTGGGCCAAACGGCGTTCCTGCGCGCGGAAGCGGCGTTTCTCACGCAGCAATTGCCGGGCGCTTTCACGATCACCGCTGAGAAACACCGACAGCCCCAAACGCAGGTTGGAGATCAATTGCTGCTGCAGCCCGGCCAGATCTTCCAGGCCTTCTTCGGAGAACGAGCGGCGCTGCGAGGTTTTCTGCTGCTGGATCTTGCGCAGCATGCGTTCGATCAGATCACTGGCGAGCTTCAGGTTGATCGCCAGTTCGATGATCTCGGCCCAGCGTCGACTGTCTTGCTCGCCGAGGTCTTCGCGCGGCATCTGCGCCAGATACAACTTGATCGCGCTGTACAGCGATTCGATGTCGTCGGTCTGCCGGCGGATTTCCTGAGTGACCGCGGTTTGCTTGCCGCGCAGCACATCGAGGGTGGCGTCGAGCATGTTTTCCAGCAGATCGCCCATGCGCAGAGTTTCCCGCGCGGCGTTGGCCAGCGCCAGACTCGGTGTGACCAGCGCGGTAGCATCGAGGTGACGCGGTTTGGCGGTGCCGTTGAGCTCCGGTCGCTCCGGCAGCAGCCACGCGCAGAGTCGCGCCATCGGGCCGACGCTCGGCAGCAGAATCAGGCAGCGCGCGGTGTTGTAGAGCAGGTGGAAGCCGATGACCATTTCCTGCGGGCTGAAATCGAGGCTGTCGATCCAGTGCACCAGCGGGTCGAGCACCGGGATGATCAGCAGCAGGCCGATCAGTTTGTACAACAGACTGCCCAACGCCACTTGCCGGCCAGCGGCGTTCTGCATGCTGGTGCTCATGAACGCCAGCACGCCGCTGCCGATGTTGGCGCCGATCACCAGACCGATCGCCACCGGCAGACTGATCACCGCTGCGCCGGCCAGCGTCGCGGTGAGCAGCACGGCGGCGAGGCTGGAGTAGGAAATCATCGCGAACAGCGCGCCGACCAAGGCGTCGAGAAGGATATCGCCGGTCAGCGATGCGAAAATCACCTTCACGCCCTGAGCGTGGGTGATCGGCGCGGCGGCCTCGACGATCAGTTGCAGCGCGAGAATGATCAGCCCAAGACCGATCGACACCCGACCCATTTGCCCGAGCCGCGTCTGTTTGCGCGACAGAAAGAAAATCACCCCGAGAAAAATAAGCAGCGGCGACAGCCACGACAGGTCGAAGGTCAATACCCGCGCCATCAGCGCGGTACCGACGTCGGCGCCGAGCATGGTCGCCAGCGCCGGGGTCAGCGCCATCAGGCCCTGGCCGACGAAAGAGGTGACGAGCATGGCGGTGGCGTTGCTGCTCTGCACCATGGCGGTCACGAGGATGCCGGCCACGAACGCGAGCCAGCGCTTGGACATGTTCTGGCCGATCACATGGCGCAGATTGGTGCCGTACACCCGCAGGATGCCGGTTCGAACGATGTGCGTGCCCCAGATCAGCAGGGCGACGGCGGAAAGCAGATTGAGCAGGGTGAGCATGCAGACCCCCTGTAATAGCAGTGCCCCAAAGGAGCAAGTTGACGGTACCGCGCGGTTTCTACGTTTTTGATACTTAAGCTGTAGTTGGCTAACGGACTGGGCGCCAGCATTGCACAGCTAAAGTGTTGATTGAAACAAAAGTGTCATGAAAAGCGCTTCATGCACCCACCCGAATCCACCACAAAACCTTGTAGGAGCATGGCTTGCCAGCGAAGGCGTCTATTCAGCCAACATTGATATTGCTGACACTCCGCTTTCGCTGGCAAGCCATGCTCCTACAGGGGTTGCGGTGTCTGGATATCGCCCAAAACAAATGTGGGAGCGAGCCTGCTCGCGAATGCGGTGGGTCAGCCAACATTGCTGTCGGCTGACACTCCGTCTTCGCGAGCAGGCTCGCTCCCACAAGGGTGTTGCGTTTTACTGGCCCGGGATGTCCTTGCGCAGTTTCACCGGATCTTGCTGCTTTTTCTTGCGGGCAATCGCGCCGCGCAGTTTGATGTTGATCGCCTCAACCGCCAGCGAGAAGCCCATGGCGAAGTAGACGTAGCCTTTCGGCACATGCACGTCGAACGACTCGGCAATCAGCACGGTACCGACCACCAGCAGGAACGACAGCGCCAGCATCTTCAGCGACGGGTGCTTGTCGATGAACTCGCTGATCTTGCCCGACGCCAGCATCATCACCAGCACCGCCACAACAATCGCCGCGACCATCACCGGTACATGGGAAACCATGCCGACAGCAGTGATCACCGAATCCAGCGAGAAGACGATGTCGATAATCGCAATCTGAATGATGGTGTAGAGGAAGTTGCCGCCCTTGCCGCCGGGGGTGTCGTCGCTTTCGTCTTCACCTTCCAGCGCGTGATACATCTCCTGCGAGCTCTTCCACAGCAGGAACAGACCACCAAAGAACAGGATCAGGTCGCGACCGGAAATGCCCTGGCCGAACACTTCGAACAGGTCGGCGGTGAGGCGCATGACCCAAGTGATCGACAGCAGCAACAGGATCCGCGTGATCATGGCCAGGCCAAGACCGAAGATCCGGGTGCGCTGCTGCATGTGGTTAGGCATGCGGCTGACCAGGATCGAAATCATGATGATGTTATCGATGCCGAGGACGATTTCCAGGGCGGTCAGGGTGAAGAAGGCAACCCAGATTTCGGGGTTGGTCAGCCATTCCATGTGTATTCCTTTGAGCGTGTGTTAAACCAAGACGCCAGCAAGCAGCTGGCGTGTTGGTGAGTTGATGCCGTTACAAAGTGCTGAACAGCGGGAAAGTCCCCAACAGCAATGCCGCCACAAGTATGCACATGCAGACCAGCACTGCCCACTTCAGGGTGAAACGTTGATGGTCACCGAATTCGATACCGGCCAAAGCCACCAGCAGGTACGTCGACGGCACCAGCGGACTGAGCAAGTGGACGGGCTGACCGACGATCGAGGCACGTGCCATTTCCACAGCGGTGATGCCGTAATGGCTGGCCGCTTCGGACAACACCGGCAACACACCGTAGTAGAACGCGTCGTTCGACATGAAGAACGTGAACGGCATGCTCACCAGCGCCGTGATCACCGCCAGGTACGGGCCGAGGAAATCCGGAATCACTGCCAACAGGCTTTTCGACATGGCGTCGACCATGCCGGTTCCGGAGAGGATACCGGTGAAGATACCCGCAGCGAAAATCAGACTGACCACCGACAGCACGCTACCGGCGTGGGCCGCGACACGATCCTTCTGCATTTGCAGGCACGGGTAGTTGACGATCATCGCGATACTGAACGCCACCATGAACAGCACCGGCAGCGGCAACAGGCCGGCGATCAGCGTGCACATCAGCATCAGAGTCAGCAGGCCGTTGAACCAGATCAGCTTCGGACGGCGGGCATCCGGGAATTGCGAGACGCTGATTTCGCTGTGATCCATTTCATCGCCGATCAGATGCAGTTCACCGAGGCGCGCACGCTCACGTTTACCGTAGAAGTAGGCAATGATCAGGATCGCCACCACACCGGCGGCCATGGCCGGGATCATCGGCACGAAAATGTCCGACGGATCGACATGCAGCGCACTCGCCGCACGGGCGGTGGGGCCGCCCCACGGCGTCATGTTCATCACGCCACCGGCAAGAATGATCAAACCGGCCATGATCCGCGGGCTCATGCCGATGCGGCTGTACAGCGGCAGCATGGCGGCCACGCAGATCATGTAAGTGGTCGCGCCGTCACCATCGAGGGAAACCACGAGCGCCAGCACGGCGGTGCCGACCGAGACTTTCAGCGGGTCGCCTTTGACCAGTTTGAGGATCTTGCGCACGGCCGGGTCGAACAGGCCGGAGTCGATCATCAGGGCGAAATACAGAATGGCGAACATCAGCATCACGCCGGTCGGCGCCAGCTTGGTGATGCCTTCGAGCATCATCGGGCCGATCTTCGGTGCAAAACCACCGAATAGAGCGAACAGAATCGGGATCACGATCAGAGCGATCAGCGCGGACAGGCGCTTGGTCATGATCAGGAACATGAACGTGATGACCATGGCGAAGCCAAGGAAAGTCAGCATGGGAATACTCCAAGCGTAGCGCGGCTAGTGAGGTGAGCGGATCGGCGAGGGATCAGCGCAGAACGGCAAGCACGAGACGTACGGGCGGAGTTACAGCGAGGAGGCGGGCTACAGAGGACATCAGAATCACCATTGTTGTTGTTAATTGGGCCGCGCGAGCGAGACATCACACGCATTGGCCAACCGGTCTGTTGCCGGAAGTGGAGGCGATCCTAATCGCGGAAGCTTTCAGCTACCTTTCGCTGGTGAAAGCTTTGAATGAACGGTCAACCGGCCGTCGGATGCGAACTTGAGTCAATAAACACGGGAGGAGGGCGTTCAACATGAGCCAATTGCACAGCGGCGGCTGCCATTGCGGAAACATTCGTTATCAGTTCAGCGGGCCGTTGCATGACATCGCCCACTGCCATTGTTCGATCTGCCGCAAGGTCAGCGGCGGGATTGTCACGACATGGATCAGCGTGCCGGCGGCGAATTTCCAATGGCTCGCCGGGACGCCGTCGCGGTATGACTCGTCGCCAAGTTGCGCGAGGTTCTTCTGCCCGAACTGTGGCGCGCAGCTGGCGTTGGTCACATTGCTCAGCCCCGAGAGCATCGACGTGACCATCGCCACGCTGGATCAGCCGGAGCTGGCGCCGGCCGAGCGGCATATCTGGACGGACAGCCAATTGCCGTGGCTGCGTCTGGACGAACATCTACCGGGTGAAGCCGAAGAAACGCTTTGATTAGAAAACAGACAGATCCAGCGGCCGGATCGCGCCCATCCAGATCGCGTGCTCCGTGTGGTCGAGCAAGTCATTCCCCGTGTCCGGGTGCAGAAACACCACCAGGCCTTTGCGGTTCAGCGCCAGCCACGGCAGCACATCGGCAATCAGCTCGGGGCCGAAGGCCAGTTGGCAGCTCCAGTCCGGGTGCGGGCCGACCGGGCGTTCGTGGACGCGGCCCATTTTCAACGGAAACAACTGCGCGCCCTGCTCGCACAATGTCCGCGCTTGCTCAATGGTGCTGGCGTCGAAATAGATGTGGGCGTGATAACCCTTGATCGCTTGCATCTGAAAGCCTCTGAATCGGTTCGAACCCTCGGCGTTACCCGTATGTCACACGCCATACAAGGGATAACAAAAGGGATCAGCCATGAAAAATGCCGAAACCCCGGCGGTAAAAGTGGTGCTCTATGGTGCCATGAGTAGCCTGGGCGGTGCGTTGATGGCTGAGTTGCTGCGCCGTCAGCACGAAGTCATCGCCATCCTCGACGACCTCACCGCGCTTGCGCCGCGTCCGGGTTTGCGCACCAAAAGCGGTGATCTGTTCGATTCCGAGCGGGTTAATCAAAGTGTGGCAGGCAGTTCGGCGGTCATCTGTTTATTGGATGCGCCGGGGTTGCCGTTCAGTAGCGACCACGTTGAACGCTCAGTGGTGCTCGGGCCGGTTGAGCAAGTATTGGCCGTAGATGCTTTGGTCGACGGTCTGCAAGCGGCGAATGTTTCGCGACTGTTTTTGGTAGGAGAGTTTTCGGTGCTCGACGAACCGGAACTGGACGATCGCCTGCAACGCCACGCCGCCGAGGAAATCCGTGAAGCGCTGCAAAGCAGCCCGCTGCAGTGGACGCTGGTCAATGCGCCGCATGGCGTGGCCGGGCTGACGATTGAGCATTTCAGTCAGGTTGGCGGCAATCTGGAACCGGGATTGGCGGAGCCCCTGGAAAGACTGAATCGCGTAGCGGTGGGGATTGCTGATGAGCTGCGGCTGAATTTGCATGTGGGTCAGCATGTAAATTTTGTGGCGGCTTCAGACTCGTAAAAGATCGCAGCCTTCGGCAGCTCCTATAGGGGACCGCGTTCTTAATGTAGGAGCTGCCGCAGGCTGCTTTTGACTTTCAAACCGCGATCGAAGGCAGTGCGAGTCCATCAAGCGATTCGGCGCTGCTCGCCTGCTCCGCCATCAACCAATCCACAAACTGTTGAATCAACACCCCACGCCGTTTGCGCTGCGGCAACACCACGTAATACCCCAACCGCGACAGCGTCGTTTCAGCAATTGGCCGACACAACAAACCCTGACTCAGCAAGTTATCCACAAGGTGCCGCCAGCCAATCGCCACGCCTTGCCCGCCGATCGCCGCTTGGATCAACAGCGTGTAATTGTCGAAACGCAACTGCCCCGGCGCCGGCGGCGTGGAGATGCCCAACTCGCGGAACAGACCACTCCAGTCAAACCAGTTGCTGCTGTTTTCACCGCGCAAATGCAACAACGGCAACTCAAGCAACGCCTGAGCGGGCAAGGGCAGGGCACGTTCCTTGAGCAATTGCGGGCTGCACACCGGGAATACTTCTTCGCTGAACAACCAATGGCTCTCGCCCTGCTTGAAGCGCCCGTCGCCAAACAGGATCGCCACGTCGATGTCGGTGCGCAGCATGTTGTGGTTGCGTTCGCTGGTGACCAGGCTGACGTCGACGTGGGGATTGGCCTCATGGAAGCGGTGCAGACGCGGCATCAGCCAGTACGCGGCGAAGGCGAAGTCGGTGGCAACTTGCAGTACCTCATGTTGCTGCTGTGCGCTGATCGCGCTCAACCCGGCGTCGATATTCTGCAAACCCAGGCTAACTTGCTCGAAAAGGATTGCACCGACTTCGGTTAACTCGATGCCTCGGTAGATGCGATCAAACAGCCGCGTGCCGAGCTGTTCCTCCAGCCGTTTGATCTGCTGGCTGATCGCCGGTTGCGTGGTGCCCAATTCGACCGCTGCCGCAGTAAAACTGCGATGACGAGCGGCGGCTTCGAAGGCGCGTAGCAGGTCGAGCGACAGATCGCCCAAGGCTTCATACATAAGCTGTGCTTATCCTAGTCATTGCCCGGCGCGGGCTTTACCCGACAGAGCATGGACTCCATGCTCGATCGCAGCAATGTCGCATAAATATTCACTATGGAATGCCGCGATCACATGAAGCGCAAGAATATTCTTTTCATCATGGCCGATCAGATGGCCGCGCCAATGTTGCCGTTCTACGGCCCTTCGCCGATCAAACTGCCGAATCTTTCCCGCCTCGCCGCCCAAGGCGTGGTGTTCGATGCCGCTTACTGCAACAGCCCGTTGTGCGCGCCGTCGCGTTTCACTTTGGTCAGCGGCCAGTTGCCGAGCAAGATCGGCGCCTACGACAACGCTGCCGATTTCCCTGCCGATGTGCCGACCTACGCCCACTACTTGCGCCGTCTCGGCTACCGCACGGCGCTGTCGGGCAAGATGCATTTCTGCGGCCCGGATCAGTTACACGGTTATGAAGAGCGTCTGACCAGCGACATCTACCCGGCCGATTACGGTTGGGCGGTGAATTGGGATGAGCCGGACGTGCGGCCGACCTGGTATCACAACATGTCCTCGGTATTGCAGGCCGGGCCGTGCGTGCGCACCAACCAGCTCGATTTCGACGAAGAGGTGGTGTTCAAAGCGCAGCAGTACCTGTTCGATCACATCCGCGAAGATGGCGATCAGCCGTTCTGCCTGACTGTTTCAATGACTCACCCACACGACCCGTACACAATTCCCAAAGCGTTCTGGGATTTGTACGACGATGCCGATATCCCTTTGCCTACAACCCCGGGTCAACACGAACTAGATCCGCACTCGCAGCGCCTGCTCAAGGTCTATGACCTGTGGGATAAACCGCTGCCTGTGGATAAGATTCGCGATGCGCGTCGGGCGTATTTCGGGGCGTGCAGTTATATCGACGCCAACGTCGGCAAACTTCTGCAAACCCTCGAGGAAACCGGGCTGATCGATGACACCATCATTGTGTTCTCCGGTGACCACGGCGACATGCTCGGCGAGAAAGGCCTCTGGTACAAAATGCACTGGTATGAAATGGCCGCCCGCGTGCCGCTGTTGATCAGTGCGCCGGGCCAATTTGGTGCCGGTCGGGTCAGCGAGGCTGTGTCTACCGCTGACCTGTTGCCGACCTTTGTGGAACTGGCCGGCGGCACCCTGGAGCCGGGCTTGCCACTGGATGGCCGCTCGCTGGTCTCGCATCTGCAAGGGCAGGGCGGCCACGACGAAGTGTTCGGCGAATACATGGCCGAAGGTACTGTCAGCCCGTTGATGATGATCCGTCGCGGCGCCTACAAATTTATCTACAGTGAAAGCGACCCTTGCCTACTCTTCGACGTAAGCAACGACCCGCGCGAACTGGAAGAACTCAGTCAATCGCCGCAACATCGCCAGCTGTTCGACGATTTTCTCGCTGAAGCACGGGCCAAATGGGACATTCCGGCGATTCACCAAGAGGTGCTCGCCAGCCAGCGCCGCCGCCGTTTCGTTGCCCATGCGTTGACCATCGGCAAGCTGAAGAGCTGGGACCACCAGCCGCTGGTGGACGCCAGTCAGCAGTACATGCGCAACCATATCGACCTCGATGATCTGGAACGCAAAGCACGTTATCCACAACCCTGCCAAAACCAATAATGTTAAGGGGAAGTCCATGCGTAAGTTATCCACAGTAGTGACGGTTGGCCTGCTCGCACTGAGCAGCGCTGCGGCCTTCGCCGAGCAAAGTTGCGACACGGTGAAAATGGCCGACCCGGGCTGGAGCGACATTGCCGCGACCAACGCGATCACCGGGTTTCTGCTGGACGGCATGGGCTACAAGGCCAAGGTCGACACCCTCGCGGTGCCGATCACCTTTGGCGGTTTGAAGGATGGCCAGGTGGATGTCTTCCTCGGCAACTGGATGCCGGCGCAGCAGGGCTTCTACGACAAGTTCGTCGCTACCGGCGATGTCACGCAACTGGCGAAAAACCTCGACGGCACCGAGTTCACCCTCGCCGTGCCGGACTACGTGTGGGATGCGGGTGTGCATAACTTTGCCGATCTGAATAAGTACGCCGACAAGTTTGATCGCAAGATTTACGGCATCGGCTCGGGTGCGCCGGCGAATATCTCGTTGCAGGAAATCATCAAAAAGAACGACTTCGACCTGGGCCAGTGGAAGCTGATCGAGTCCAGCGAACAGGCGATGCTGGCGGAAGTGTCGCGAGCGGTGAAGAAACAGAAATTCGTCACCTTCCTTGGCTGGACGCCGCACCCGATGAACGTGCAGTTGAAGATGCATTACCTGAAGGGTGGCGAGAAATACTTTGGCGACACCGGCAGCGTGTTCACGTTGACGCGTAAGGGTTATGCCGAGGCATGTCCGAATGTGGGTAAATTGCTGACCAATCTGTCGTTCACGCAGGAGATGGAGAACAGCATCATGGCTGAGGTGGTGAACAAGAAGGTCACTAATGCCGCGGCGGCGAAGGCGTGGATCAAGGCGAATCCGGCGGTATTGGATAAGTGGCTGGACGGGGTGAAGACGGTAGACGGGAAGGATGCGTTGGCGGCAGTAAAAGCGAAGCTTTGATTTAGCGCGCACCGATCGTTCCCACGCTCCGCGTGGGAATGCCTCAACGGACGCTCCGCGTTCGGCTTTGAATGGGACGCGGAGCGTCCCGGGCTGCATTCCCACGCGGAGCGTGGGAACGATCAGCATAACGGGCTGATACCCTAGCTAAAAATTTCAACCGCGAGGATCCATGGCCTTCCCCAGCCGCCACTCTCTCTTCCCCTTCCTCACCTGGCTCCCGAGGCAATCCCGCGCCAGCGTAGGACGGGATCTGATCGTCGGCCTCAGCGGCGCAATTCTCGCGTTACCCCAGTCGATTGCCTACGCACTGATCGCCGGTCTCCCACCCGAATACGGCTTATACGCTGCAATCATCCCGGTGTTGATCGCCTGCCTGTGGGGCTCATCGTGGCACCTGATCTGCGGACCGACCGCCGCTATTTCCATCGTGCTGTTCGCCAGCGTCAGCCCTTTGGCCGTGCCGGCGTCGCAGGACTACATCACCCTCATTCTTCTACTGACCTTCCTCGCCGGAATTTTCCAGTGGCTGCTCGGCCTGCTGCGCTTCGGCGCGCTGGTGAATTTCGTCTCGCATTCGGTGGTGCTCGGTTTCACCCTCGGTGCGGCGGTGGTGATCGCCATTGGCCAATTGCCGAACCTGTTGGGGCTGGAGTTATCGGCGAAAGCCACGGCGCTGGCGAGTCTGATGGATCTGCTGCAACACCTCAGGGCTGTGGATAAACCTTCACTCGTTCTCGGCGTGGCCACAGTGGTGGTCGGCGTGTTGCTGAAACAATTGCTGCCGCGCTGGCCGACGCTGTTGATCACGCTGGTGCTCGCCAGTCTGTTGGTGTGGCTGTGGCCGGCGATGTTTGGCCATGTGCATCTGGTCAGCGCCTTCGTCGGGCGCTTGCCGCCGTTCAGTGCGTTGCCACTGGATCTGGACTTGATCCTGCGCTTGCTGCCGAGCGCCGTGGCGGTGGGCATGCTCGGGCTGGTTACCAGCCTGTCGATCGCGCGCTCGATTTCGGCCCGCTCGCAGCAGTTGCTCGACGCCAATCAGGAAGTCCGCGCGCAGGGTCTATCGAATATTGTCGGGGCGTTTTTTTCCGGGTCGTTATCGGCCGGATCGTTTACCCGCTCGGGATTGAGTTATGAGGCCGGCGCCTGTTCGCCACTGGCCGGGGTGTTTTCGGCGATCTGGGTGGCGCTGTTTGCGATTTTCGGTGCGGGGCTGATTTCACACATTCCGATTCCCGCCATGGCCGGCAGCATTCTGTTGATTGCCTGGGGACTGGTCGATCATCGCGGCATCCGCGCATTGCTGCGGGTCAGCCGTGCCGAGTTCGTGGTCATGGCGCTGACCTGCCTCGCGACATTGTTACTGGAATTGCAGACGGCGATTTATGCCGGGGTGCTGGCGTCGCTGTTCTTCTATCTCAAGCGCACCTCGCAGCCGCGCGTGCAGCATTGGCGTGACGGTGAGGATGATGTGTTGCGGGTCGGCGGCTCGATCTTTTTCGGCGCTAGCCATTATCTGCAAGTACGCCTGCAACGGATGCACGGCGCGCGGGTGGTGATCGAGGCGCAGCAGATCAACTTCATCGATTATTCGGGGGTGGAGATGCTGCATCAGGAGGCCCGGCGGCTGTTGAGCCAGAATCGTAGCCTGACCTTGCGTCGGGCGCGGCCGCAAGTGGTGGAGGAATTGAGGAAGCTTGAAGGGCCGGAGAAATGTCCGATCCGGTTTGAGGATTGATCTGATAGCACCGCATAACCCTGTAGGAGTGAGCCTGCTCGCGATAGCGGAGTGTCAGTTGATAGGGTTTTATCTGACACTCCGCTATCGCGAGCAGGCTCACTCCTACAAGGATTATTGCGCTAGTTGGCGGCGCAGTTCGGCCAATACTGGCGCCGTATCGGGCCGCACACCCCGCCACAGGAAGAACGCCTCGGCGGCTTGCTCGGCGAGCATCCCCAACCCATCCATCGACACCGCCGCGCCATGCTCGCTGGCCCAGCGGCAGAACGCCGTCGGTTCCTTGCCGTACATCATGTCGTAGCACAGGGTTTTGCCCGGTTCGATCAGGCTCGGCGCAATCGGCGGTACATCACCGGTCAGGCTCGCCGACGTGGCATTGATGATCACGTCCACCGGCTCACGCAACCAGTCAAAACCACTGGCGGATACCGGCCCGAGGTCGCAGAACAACTCGGCCAGCAACTCAGCCTTGTCCACCGTGCGATTGGCGATGATCACCGAGGCCGGTTTCTCCGCCAGCAACGGCTCCAGCGCGCCACGTACTGCGCCGCCCGCACCGAGCAGCAAAATGCGTTTACCGGTCAGGCTGAACCCGGCATTCACCGTCAGATCCCGCACCAGTCCGGCGCCGTCAGTGTTGTCGCCGAGCAATGAACCGTCGGCGAGTTTGCTCAAGGTGTTCACCGCGCCAGCACGTTCTGCTCGGGCGGTCAGGCTGTTGGCCAAGCGATAAGCGTCTTCCTTGAACGGCACGGTCACATTGGCGCCGCGACCTTGTACGAAAAAGGCGTCAGCACAGCCGGAAAAATCGTCGAGCGGCGCCAGCAGGGTGCTGTAGTCGAGGCTCTGACCGGTCTGCTCAGCGAACAACTTGTGAATCATCGGCGATTTGCTGTGGCCGATCGGGTTACCGAAAACGACGTAACGATCCATCAGAAATCCTCAGGCTTCGGCCAACCAGTCGCGGTCTTGCAGGAAGTACTCGGTCAGGCGCGCTTCTTCGCTGCCCGGTTCAGCCTTCCAGTCATAGCCCCAGCGCACTTGCGGTGGCAGCGACATCAGGATCGACTCGGTACGTCCGCCCGATTGCAGGCCGAACAACGTGCCGCGGTCATAAACCAGGTTGAACTCGACGTAGCGCCCACGGCGGAATTCCTGGAACTCACGCTGCTGCGCGGTGAACACATCATTTTTGCGGCGCTGCACAATCGGCAGATAAGCATCGATGTAGGCGTCGCCGATGGCGCGCATGAAAGCGAAACTGGTGTCGAAGTCCCACTCGTTCAAGTCATCGAAGAACAGCCCGCCGATGCCGCGCGGTTCGTGGCGGTGCTTGATGTGGAAGTAGGTGTCGCACCAGGCCTTGTAGCGCGGATAAACGTCGGTGCCGAATGGCGCGCAGGCTTGCTCGGCGATGCGATGCCAGTGGATGCAGTCTTCTTCGTTGCCGTAATACGGGGTCAGGTCGAAGCCGCCACCGAACCACCAGACCGGCTCTTCGCCTTCTTTCTCGGCGATGAAAAAACGCACATTGGCGTGAGACGTCGGCACATGCGGGTTGTGCGGGTGGATCACCAGCGACACGCCGAGGGCCTCGAAACCGCGACCGGCCAATTCCGGGCGATGGGCGCTGGCGGACGGCGGCAGACCGCTGCCGAAAACGTGGGAAAAGTTGACGCCGCCCTTTTCGATCAGCGTGCCGTTCTCGATCACGCGGGTGCGACCGCCACCGCCGGCAGGCCGGGTCCAGGCGTCTTCGACGAAGCGCGTGCCGCCGTCTTCGCTTTCGAGTGCGGCGCAGATGCGGTCTTGCAGGTCGAGCAGATAGGCCTTTACGGCGTCGGTGCGGGTCGTCATGGCTTCACCTTGAATCGGGCGGCGCCCCGCAGGCGGGCGACGCAAATGGGCGCGTAGCATACCACCGCAGAACAGCGCGCCGCAGTTGACGAAGATCAAGCATGGGAGTTGGATAGGGGGTTCACGAAAGACCCAAGGAGAGCAGGCAGATGGCAAAGCGTATCCAGTTCCGCGCCCACGGCGGCCCCGAAGTGCTCGAATTTGTTGATTACGAACCCGCCGCACCCGGCCCGAATCAAGTGCGCGTGGCGAACAAGGCGATTGGCCTGAATTTCATCGACACCTATTACCGCAGCGGTCTGTATGCGCCGCCAGCCTTGCCATCCGGCCTAGGCGCCGAAGGTGCAGGCGTGGTTGACGCGGTCGGCAGCGGCGTCACCCGTTTCAAGGTCGGTGATCGCGTGGCCTACGGCAGCGGCCCGTTGGGCGCCTACAGTGAGTTGCACGTTTTGCCTGAAGCCAATCTGGTGAAACTGCCGGATGAAATCAGTTTCGAAACCGCCGCCGGCGTGATGCTCAAGGGCCTGACCGTGCAGTACCTGCTGCGCCAGACCTATGAATTGAAGGGTGGCGAAACCATTTTGTTCCACGCCGCTGCCGGTGGTGTCGGTTCGCTGGCCTGCCAATGGGCCAAGGCGCTGGGCGTGAAGTTGATCGGCACCGTCAGCTCGAAAGAGAAGGCTGAGCTGGCAAAGGCCAATGGCGCTTGGGCGACCATCGATTACAGCCACGAAAACGTTGCCGAACGCGTGCTGGCGTTGACCGATGGCAAGAAAGTCCCGGTGGTTTACGACGGTGTGGGCAAGGACACGTGGCTGACGTCGCTGGACAGCGTTGCACCGCGTGGTTTGCTGGTGAGTTTCGGTAATGCGTCGGGCGCGGTGGACGGCGTGAATCTGGGGATTCTTGCGGCGAAGGGTTCGCTGTACGTGACCCGGCCGACGTTGGCGACTTACGCCAATAACGCGGAGAACTTGCAGCGGATGGCGGATGAGCTGTTTGAGATGATCATCAGCGGCAAGATCAAGGTGGATATCAGCCAGCGTTATTCGTTGGCTGAGGCGGCTAAGGCGCAGACTGAGTTGTCGGCGCGACGCACCACAGGTTCGACAATTCTGTTGCCTTGATTGGCCCCATCGCGAGCAGGCTCACTCCTACAGGGGAACGCATTCCAAATGTAGGAGTGAGCCTGCTCGCGATGGAAGCGACGCGGTCTTAAGCCGGGCGCACAATGTTGCCCGTGGCCAAATCACGAATCAGGCTCGGGTTCTTGCGCCCACCCAATTCCCCGCCCAACACCAGATCAATCTGCCCACGGAAATACTGTTCAACACGCAACCGCGTGCGCGCTGCCGGGCGCCCTTGCGGGTTGGCCGAGGTCGAAATCAACGGCCCGACCATCGAGCACAGATCACGCACCTGCGGATGATCGCTAACGCGCAGCGCCACCGTGTCGTGCACACCCGTCACCCATTCCGGCAACAAGCCCTGATGCGGCACCAGCCAGGTGTTCGGTCCCGGCCAGGTGCTAGCCATGCGGTCGAGCCACTCTTGCGGGAAGTCTTCGAACAGGAAATCGAACTGGCGAATGTTGTCGGCGACCAGAATCAGGCCCTTATTGACCGAGCGATTCTTGATCGCCAGCAGCCGATCCACCGCTTCTTCATTCCACGGGTCGCAACCCAGGCCCCAGACGGCTTCGGTTGGATAGGCAATCACCGCCCCGGCGCGAATCTCTCGTGCGGCTTGTTGCACACGCCAACTGTTGACCATGAAAAAACTCTCCACAAACAGGTTTCGCGCAGTTTACCGATCTTCCTTGTAAAACCTAGCTCACCCGCGCAAACCAGCGGCCGTTTTCACTCACCGCGCGGCCATCCATTTCCAGTTCGGTCAGCGCTGCCAGCACTTTCGGTAACGCCCAGCCGCTGCTGTCGGCCAGACCTTCGCTGGTATGCGGCGCGGCGTGCAGCAACATCAGCAGTGGATGATCGACTTGCGGCGTGTTTGTGGACAGCGGCAAACGCTGCCAGCCGCGCAGGGCTTCGAGGATGTGCTCGATGGTTTCCACCAGCACCGCGCCATCGCGAATCAATTGGTGACAACCGCGCGCGCCGGGGTGATGAATCGAGCCGGGAATCGCGTAAACCTCGCGCCCCTGTTCTGCCGCCAGCCGCGCCGTGATCAAGGATCCGCTAGCAACGCTGGCCTCGACCACCAGAACGCCAAGGGACAAACCGCTGATGATCCGGTTGCGCCGGGGGAAGTTGCTCGCGGTCGGCCCGGCGTCCAGCGGAAACTCCGAAAGCACCGCGCTGCCGGACGCAATCATCGCGTCGCAGAGGCGTCGATTGCGCTGTGGATAAAAGTTTTCCAGCCCGGTGCCGAGCACCCCGACGGTCAGCCCGCCGACATCCAGCGCAGCTTGATGCGCAGCGGCATCAATGCCCAGCGCCAGACCGCTGGTGATGACAAAACCGGCCCCGGCGAGGCTGCGGGAAAACGCCGCCGCCGTGTCCATTCCCGGACGCGAAGCGCGGCGGCTGCCGACCATCGCCAACTGCGGTTTCTCCAAAATCAGTGGATCACCGGCGACAAACAGCAGCGGCGGTGGATCCGGAATCTGTGCCAGCAGTGCCGGGTAATCCGGCTGATCCCACATCAGCAAATGATGCTCCGGCCGCTCTAGCCAGCGCATTGCGTGGCTGGCGCCATCGCGCACTTGCGGGCAACGCCGCGCTTCGGCACTCGCCGCCGGCATTCCCAGCGAACGCCAGGCACTCGCGGGCGCGCTGATGGCTTTTGAGGCCGAGCCAAAGGCTTCGAGCAATTTGCTAAAACGCTTCGGACCGATTTCCGGCAAGCGGTGCAGGCGCAGGCGCGCTTCCAGTTCTGCCGGGGAAACCGGCGTGGAGGCAGACATCATCATGGATCATCCTTGATCGTTATAAGCTCCGAACCATTCGGAACAAGCTGTGGATAACTCTGTTGGTAACTTGTGAAGCAAGCTTACGGATTTCGCACCTTGTCGAGCACCGCCAGCGAGCGCGATGCGTTAAGGACGAGGCCGTAACTGAGTTTGTCGTAGGTGCGGAACACCATCAGCAACCCGGCGCGTTCGTCGGGAATTTTCAGCGGTTGACCAGTGATGCGGTCGCGCACGGTTTCGCCGGTTTTCATGACCTCCAGCACGTTGCCTTCGACCAATCCGTCGCGTTTACCCTTGTTCAGGGTGACCACGTCCATCACGCCGATCTGAGTGACGCCGCGTGGCACGTCGATGATCACGCCGTTGATTTGGGTGGCGGGCGCGCTGGGCATGAACGTCGAGTTGATTGAACGCTCTTCGCCGCTGAACAAGCGGTCGCCGAGGCGCACTTCCTGCGTGGTGCGTTGCAGGGCCAGGGTGGCGACGTCACCTTCGGTCGCGACGATTTCACCGCCGCCGATGTCGTCGGCGTTAATGCCGAGGAACTCCTGGGTCTGCGGATCGGTGTAGACCTTGCCTTGGCGGAAGATGCCGTAGACCGGTTGATTCGGGTCGAAATGGCCGCGCGCGTAGATGCGGTCGCCGGTGCCGCTGAGCACACGCTCGGCATCGCCGGCGACGATATACGGCGCCTTGTCGAAATCTTCGGCCTTGTCGACGATGCGGTTGCTCAGCAGAAAACTGTTGATCGATTTCAGTGGAATGCTCGGAATCGCTTCGGCCACCGGGCTGGTGCGAATCCGTGGTGAGAGTTTGATGGTGCCGCGCGACTCGCCGCGATTGAGCGTCAGACGCGGCTGGCCATTGACGTAGCTGAGCGTCAGCGTGTCGCCGGGATAGATCAGGTTGGGGTTCTCAATTTGCGGATTGGCCCGCCACAACTGCGGCCATTGCCAAGGCTCGCGCAGGTATTTGCCGGAAATGTCCCAGAGTGTGTCACCCGTAACCACCGTGTATTGCTGTGGAAAACCATCCCTGAGTTGCACTTGCCCTTGCGCTACGCCGGCCGAAGCCAGCAACAGCAGGGCGAGTAGTGTTTTCCTCATGCAGTGAATCCCTTTATCATGTGCGTTCGCGTGAACCGTCAGAGCCCCCGTGGCTCGCTTGAGCAAAATGCACAAGCTACGCTTCACAAACGGTAGCCTGCATCTTCGGACCTGCCAGGCCATCGACCCGACTTTACTCAACACGTGCAGCAATCAAAGCCTATGGCCATTTTAGACATCCTCGAATTTCCGGACCCGCGTCTGCGCACTATCGCCAAACCTGTGGCTGTAGTGGACGACGAAGTGCGTCAGTTGGTCGACGACATGTTTGAAACAATGTATGAAGCGCCGGGCATCGGCCTCGCCGCGACCCAGGTCAACGTGCACAAACGTATCGTCGTGATGGACCTTTCCGAAGACCGTACCGAGCCCCGGGTGTTCATCAACCCCGAGTTCGAATCGCTGACCGAAGAAATGGAGCAATACCAGGAAGGCTGCCTCTCGGTACCGGGTTTCTACGAAAACGTCGACCGCCCGCAGAAGGTCAAGATCAAGGCGCTGGATCGCGACGGCAAGCCCTATGAACTGATCGCCGAAGGCCTGCTCGCGGTGTGCATCCAGCACGAATGCGACCACCTCAACGGCAAATTGTTCGTCGATTACCTGTCCACGCTCAAACGCGACCGGATCAAGAAGAAACTGGAAAAGCTCCACCGCCAGAACGCTTGATGCCCCTCCTTCAAAGGCTTGCTGCGGCAAGCCTTTTTCTTTTCAAGAGACGCCTTCCATGACTGAGCCACTGTGCATCGTTTTTGCCGGTACCCCGGAATTTGCCGCCGAACACCTCAAGGCCCTGCTGAGCAGCCCTTACGAGATCGTTGCGGTCTACACCCAACCGGATCGTCCGGCCGGTCGCGGGCAAAAACTGATGCCGAGCCCGGTCAAACAGCTCGCGCTGGAAAATAATATCCAGGTGTTGCAGCCGCCGACGTTGCGCAACGCTGACGCTCAAGCCGAGCTGGCCGCGCTGAAGCCGGATTTGCTGGTGGTGGTCGCCTACGGCCTGATCCTGCCGCAAGCGGTGCTGGATATTCCGCGCCTGGGTTGCATCAACAGTCACGCCTCGTTGCTGCCACGCTGGCGCGGTGCGGCGCCGATTCAGCGCGCCGTCGAACACGGTGATGCCGAAAGCGGCGTGACCGTGATGCGCATGGAAGCTGGCCTCGACACCGGGCCGATGCTGCTCAAGGTCGTCACGCCGATCACGGGCGAAGACACTGGCGGCTCCTTGCATGATCGCCTCGCCGAGATGGGCCCGCCGGCCGTGGTGCAAGCGATTGCCGGTCTGGCCGCAGGCACGCTGGAAGGCGAAGTGCAGAACGATGAGCTCGCCACTTACGCGCACAAATTGAACAAAGACGAAGCACGCATCGACTGGAGCCGTCCGGCGGTTGAACTGGAGCGACTGGTGCGCGCCTTCAACCCATGGCCGATCACCCACAGCACCCTCAACGGTGAAGCGCTGAAAGTGCTGGCGGCGACCATTGCCGAAGGCAACGGCGCGCCGGGTGAAATCCTCAGCGCCAGCAAGGACGGCCTGGTCGTCGCGTGCGGCGAACAGGCGCTGTGCCTGACCCGCCTGCAGTTGCCCGGTGGCAAAGCGCTGAACTTCAGCGATCTGTTCAACAGCCGTCGCGAGAAATTCGCTGTCGGCACGGTGCTCGGCGCAGCGGTGGACGCGCAATGAACCCGCGTCTGGCCGCCGCCAAGGCACTCGCCGCCGTGCTCAGCGGCAAAGCTTCGCTGAACAGTTCGCTGCCGACACAACTGGACAAGGTTGAAGATCGCGATCGCGGTTTCACTCAGGATCTGGCGTTCGGCACCGCGCGCTGGCAGCCGCGCCTGTCGGCACTGGCGGAAAAACTTCTGCAGAAGCCGTTCAAAACCGCCGATGCCGATGTCGAGGCGTTGCTGCTGGTCGGCCTCTACCAATTGCTCTACACCCGCGTGCCGGCCCACGCCGCCATCGGCGAAACCGTCGGTTGCGCCGACAAGCTGAAAAAGCCTTGGGCCAAAGGCCTGCTCAACGCGGTGTTGCGTAACGCTCAGCGCGAAAGCGAAACGATTTTTGCCGAACTGGAGCGTGATCCGGTGGTGCGTACCGCCCATCCGCGCTGGCTGCAGAAATCCCTCAAGGCTTTCTGGCCGGAACAGTGGGAAGCCATCTGCGAAGCGAACAACGCGCATCCGCCGATGATCCTCCGGGTCAACCGCCGCCATCACAGCCGCGACGCCTACCTCGGCTTGCTGACTGAAGCCGGGATTGCCGCGACGCCCTGCGTTTACAGCCGCGACGGCATCATTCTCGAAGCCGCCGCCGATGTGCGCAGCCTGCCGGGTTTCGCCGAAGGCTGGATCAGCGTGCAGGATGAAGCCGCGCAACTGGCCGCCGACCTGCTCGACCTGGCGCCAGGCCAACGCGTGCTCGACGCCTGCTGCGCGCCGGGTGGCAAGACTTGTCACATCCTCGAAGCCGAAGCGGCGCTGGCCGGCGTGGTCGCGGTGGATCTGGAAGCCAAGCGTCTGGTGCGCGTGAAGGAAAACCTTGAGCGCCTCGGCCTCAACGCCGAACTGATCGCCGCTGACGGTCGCGACACCGAAAAATGGTGGGACGGCAAACCGTTCCAGCGCATCCTGCTCGACGCGCCGTGCTCGGCCACCGGCGTGATCCGTCGCCATCCGGACATCAAGCTGACCCGTCAGCCGGACGACATCGTCGCCCTCGCGCAACTGCAAGGCGAGCTGCTCGACGCCATGTGGAAAACCCTCGAAGTCGGCGGCATTCTGCTTTACGCCACCTGCTCGACGCTGCCGACCGAGAACACCGAAGTCATCGCCGCGTTTCTTGAGCGCACACCGGGCGCCCGCGAACTGGATCTGGCCACCACGGCCGGAATCAAACAGCCGCATGGTCGCCAATTACTGGCCCAGCAGGGCGGGCATGACGGGTTCTACTACGCCAAGCTGATCAAGATCGCTGCCGCGCGCGGCTAAACGGATTCAATGGAGTGACTGGATGAAAATCATCATCCTCGGTGCGGGACAGGTCGGCGGTTCGCTGGCCGAGCATTTGGCCAGCGAGGCCAACGACATTACCGTCGTCGACACCGACGGCGAACGCCTGCGCGACCTCGGCGACCGCCTCGACATCCGCACCATCCAGGGCCGTGGCTCGTTGCCGTCGGTATTGCGCCAGGCCGGCGCGGATGATGCCGACATGCTGGTGGCCGTGACCAACAGCGACGAAACCAACATGGTCGCCTGCCAGGTCGCTCACACGCTGTTCCACACCCCGACGAAAATCGCCCGGGTGCGCGAAGCGTCCTACCTGAACCGCGAAGAGCAACTGTTCCAGAACGAAGCGATTCCGGTCGACGTGCTGATCAGCCCCGAGCAAGTGGTGACCAATTACATCAAGCGCCTGATTGAATATCCGGGCGCGTTGCAAGTGATCGACTTCGCCGGAGGTCAGGCGCAACTGGTCGCGGTGCGCGCCTATTACGGCGGGCCGCTGGTCGGTCAACAACTGCGCCAGTTGCGCGAACACATGCCGAATGTCGAAACCCGCGTCGCAGCGATTTTCCGTCGTGACCGGCCGATCTTGCCGCAGGGCGACACGGTGATCGAGGCCGACGACGAAGTCTTCTTCATCGCCGCGCGTGAGAATATTCGCGCGGTGATGAGCGAAATGCGCCGCCTCGACGAAACCTACAAACGCATCGTCATTGCTGGCGGCGGACAGATCGGTGAGCGCCTGGCCGAGGCCATCGAAAGCCGTTATCAGGTGAAAATCATCGAGATGAACCCGGCGCGCTGCCGCTACCTCTCCGACACCCTCGACAGCACCGTGGTGTTGCAGGGCAGCGCGTCCGACCGCGATTTGCTGCTGGAAGAGAACATCGCCGACGCCGATATCTTCCTCGCGCTGACTAACGATGACGAAGCCAACATCATGTCGTCGCTGCTGGCCAAACGGCTGGGGGCGAAGAAGGTCATGACGATCATCAACAACCCGGCCTACGTCGACCTGATTCAGGGCGGCGACATCGACATCGCCATCAGCCCGCAACTGGCGACCATCGGCACGTTATTGGCGCACGTACGCCGTGGCGATATCGTCAGCGTGCACTCACTGCGTCGCGGCGCGGCGGAAGCGATCGAGGCGATTGCCCACGGTGATGCGAAATCGAGCAAGGTCATCGGCAAACCGATCGAGAAGATCGGCCTGCCGCCGGGCACCACGATTGGCGCGGTGATCCGCAACGAACAAGTGATCATCGCCCACGACGACACGGTGATCGAGGCGGGCGACCATGTGATTCTGTTCCTTGTGGATAAAAAGCATATTCGCGATGTGGAGAAGCTGTTTCATGTGGGGTTGAGCTTCTTCTGAGGTTGATCGTTCCCACGCTCCGCGTGGAAATGCAGCCCGGGACGCTCTGTCCCAAGAGCGGACGCAGAGCGTCCATTGAGGCATTCCCACGCGGAGCGTGGGAACGATCACTGAAGCGAGGGTGCAAAAATGCTCGAATCCCTGGAAAAAATGCTCGCCAAGGGTGTGGATAACTCTCTGCTGCGCTTCGGCCTGGGCAAGGGCTATCTGGATCTGGGCGAAAACGGCAAAGCCGCCGAACATTTCCAGCGCTGCGTCGGCTTCGATCCGAAGTATTCCGCCGCGTGGAAACTGTTGGGCAAGGCGCAACTGGCGCTGGGCGACACTGCCGCCGCGCGTCAGGCATGGGAACAAGGTCTGGAAGCCGCTCGCGCCCATGGCGACAAGCAGGCCGAGAAGGAAATGACGGTGTTTTTGAAGAAACTCGATCGTCAGGCGCAGTGACGTTCTACAAGTAGCGCAAGCCGATGCCTTCGGCGTCGACCGTTACCACTTCCATTCGCACCCGTGGCGCGCCTGTGGGTAAATCCTGCACCTGGCCATAGACGACCGCGCCTTTGGGCAACGACGCCAGGCTCGGATGCTGCACATAGACCCCGGTTGGCGATAGATTGCGGGTTTGCCCGAGGCATTCGCCGAAGCTGTCGTGGGTGATTTTGATGCGGAAGGATTTGCGGTGTTCGGACATCTTGGTGCGCCCTTTTTGAACGGGTTGTGGATAACTGAAAGAGAAAGATCAAAAGATCGCAGCCTGCGGCAGCTCCTACAAGTTATCCACAGAGTGTGCCAACTTTTTCAGTACCAGCGTTCTTCGCCGGGTGGGCGCTTTTTGAAGCGCTTCATGCTCCACATGTACTGGCTTGGGTACGCAGCGACGTAGCGCTCGACGACTTTGCTCATTGCTGCGCAGGATTCGGCGGTATCGTTGCTGTACATGGCTTCGGGCGCGGCTTCGAGGATCACTTTGTAGCCAGAACCGTCGGGCAGGCGCAGCGCATGCAGGAACACGCCGACCGCTTTGCCACCGGCCAACATGTTCGGCACGAATTTGCTGGTCAGCGCTTGTGTGGCGAAGAACGGCACGAAGATCCCGGCGGATTCGGCCGGTTCCGGGTCAGCGGGGATGCCCACTGCACCACCTTTGCGCACTTCCTTGATCACGCTGAGGATGCCTTCCTTGGTGGAGGCGGCGACCTTGTTGCCCAGTTGCACGCGCTGTTTGCGCAGCAATTCGTCCACAGCCTTGAGCTTTGGCGGACGGTAGAAAATGATTGGTTTGCACTGGCTGCAATAGAAGTGGTTGAGCACTTCCCAGTTGCCGAGGTGGCTGGTGATGCCGACCACGCCTTTGCCCGAGGCCAAAGCGTCTTTGAGCACGTCGAGGCCTTCGACTTCGCGCACCAGATCGATCGAACGCTGCGCCGGCCAGATCCACGCGCAGGCGCTTTCGGTCAGCGACTTGCCGATGTCTTTCAGGCTCTGCCCGACCAGACGCTCACGTTCGGCCGGATCCATCTGTGGAAAACATTTGGCGAGGTTGATCCGCACCACGTCGCGGGAGCGGTTGGGGGTTTTCCACATGATCCAGCCGATCGCCGAACCCACGGCCTGCACGGCCCGCCATGGCAGCAGGGCAAACAGCCGCAGAGCGCCTACCAGCAAGGCGCCTTTAAACTTTTCCACAGGTCACTCCTGATCTTGTGCGGTGCGCGAGGCGGCCATTCTAACCGCCGTTGACGAGCTGCGCGTAGCGGTCGCAGTCGCGGGTGTGATCCATGACCATGCCCGAGGCCTGCATCAGCGCGTAGCAAATGGTCGGGCCGACGAACGTGAAACCGGCCTTTTTCAGGGCTTTGCTCATCGCCAGTGCTTCGGGGGTGATCGCCGGGACTTCGCTGCGATCCTTGAAATGATTGATGATCGGTTGGTCGTTGACGAACGACCAGAGGAAGGTCACCGGATCCTCCAGCGCCAGCCAGGCCTGGGCATTGCGGCGGGCGGCGTTGAGTTTGAGGCGGTTGCGGATGATCCCCGGATCGAGCATCAATTCGTCGATTTCGGCGTCGCTCATCTGCGCCACGCGCTGCACGTCGAAGCCGAACAGCACCTCGCGATAACGCTCGCGTTTGCGCAGCACGGTGATCCACGACAGGCCAGCCTGGAACCCTTCGAGCAAAAGCAACTCGAACAAACCCTGCGCATCGCGTAGCGGCGTGCCCCACTCCTGATCGTGTTTATCGTTTTACATCTGTTCTTATGTACAGTAAATGTTGTTTTTCTTTTTTGTCGTGTGTTT
>NZ_JBIVMX010000046.1:0-45646 GCF_044753305.1 Pseudomonas sp. NPDC088429
TCATCATCTCAATCAATATCAACTAAAACATCGCAAAATACAACTCAAGCATAATAATCATCTTCTAACTCAAGATCACGATCGTAGACAAAAAAAAAAAAAGCAACCTGTCGGGCACGGTGAGCAAGATCCGCATCCGCGCCACGACCATCACCGACTTCGACCGCAAGGACATCATTGTCCCGAACAAGACGTTCATTACCGGGCAGTTGATCAACTGGTCGCTGACCGACACCATCACCCGCGTCACGCTGAAACTCGGCGTCGATTACGGCTCCGATCTGGATCTGGTCAAGGAATTGCTGCTCAAGGCTGCCCGCGAGAATCCGCGCGTGCTCAAGGAACCCGAGCCGCACGTGTACTTCCTCAACTTCGGCGAAAGCACCCTCGACCATGAGTTGCGCATGCACGTGCGTGACCTCGGTGACCGCAACCCGGTGCTCGATGAGGTCAACCGCTTCATCAACCGCGAGTTCAAGAAGCAGCACATCAACATCTCGTTCCGGCAGATGGAGGTGTACCTGAAGAATCTGCACGGTCAGGAATACAAGATGGTGCCGATCGAGCCGGAGACGAAAACCATCGTGCCGGTCGCCGACGATCAGAAACCGCTGCAAGAGCCGCCGCCGGCCAAACTCGACTAACCGGTCTATTCCCAGCAGAATGCTCGGACATTCTGCTGGAGCAGGCCCTTGAAAGCCCTCGACGAACTGACCTTCGACAATCGCTTCGCCCGCCTCGGTGACGCGTTTTCCGCCCACGTGCTGCCCGAGCCGATCGACAATCCGCGTCTGGTCGTTGCCAGCCCGGCGGCGCTGGCGTTGCTGGATCTCGATCCAGCCACCGCCGAAACCGAGGAATTTGCCGAACTGTTTGGCGGCCACAAGCTGTGGGCCGACGCCGAGCCGCGCGCGATGGTCTATTCCGGGCATCAATTCGGCGGCTACACGCCGCAACTGGGCGATGGTCGCGGCTTGCTGCTGGGCGAGGTCTACAACGCAGCCGGCGAGCATTGGGACTTGCACCTCAAGGGCGCCGGGCAGACACCGTTTTCGCGCATGGGCGATGGTCGCGCAGTGCTGCGCTCGTCGATCCGCGAGTTCCTCGCCTCAGAAGCGCTGTTCGGGTTGAATATTCCATCCTCGCGCGCAGCCTGCGTGATCGGCTCCGACACCCCGGTCTGGCGCGAAAAACAGGAACGCGCGGCGATGGTGCTGCGTCTGGCGCCGAGCCATATCCGCTTCGGCCACTTCGAATATTTCTATTACACCAAACGCCCCGAACAGCAGAAAGCACTCGGCGAGCACGTGCTGGCCATGCATTTCCCGGAATGCCTTGAGCAGCCGGAACCGTATCTGGCGATGTTCCGCGAGATCGTCGAGCGCAACGCCGAACTGATCGCCAAATGGCAAGCCTACGGCTTCTGCCACGGGGTAATGAACACCGACAACATGTCGATCCTCGGCATCACCTTCGACTTCGGCCCGTTCGCCTTCCTCGACGACTTCGACGCCAACTTCATCTGCAACCACTCTGATGATCAGGGCCGCTACTCGTTCAGCAATCAAGTGCCGGTCGGCCAGTGGAACCTCAGCGCACTGGCCCAGGCGTTGACGCCATTCATCAGCGTCGAAGCCCTGCGCGAAACTCTAGGCTTGTACCTGCCACTGTTCCAAGCGCACTACCTCGACCTGATGCGCCGCCGCTTCGGCTTCACCAGCGCCGAAGACGACGACCAGAAACTGCTCGAAGATCTGCTGCAACTGATGCAAAACAGCGGCGTCGACTACACGCTGTTCTTCCGTCGACTTGGCGAGGACTCACCTCAGCAGGCAGTCGCTCAGTTGCGCGACGACTTCGTCGACATCAAAGGCTTCGACGCCTGGGGCGAACGCTACGTCGCCCGGGTTGCCCGCGATGGCGTTCCTGATCAAGAACAGCGCCGCGCGCAGATGCACGCGGTTAACCCGCTGTACATCCTGCGTAATTATTTGGCGCAAAAAGCTATCGACGCGGCGGAGCAAGGGGATTACTCAGAGGTACGCCGGCTGCACGCGGTGCTGAGCAAACCGTTTGAAGAACAGCCGGGGATGGAAGGTTATGCCGAGCGGCCTCCGGAGTGGGGGAAGCATTTGGAGATTAGTTGTTCTTCGTGAGGCAAGCTAGATAAAGACGTCTACAGGCACCTTGAAGTGGTCCGCCAACCAGCGGACCTGCCGCAGGTTCAACTTGCGCTTGCCGTTCAGAATTTCGGAAACGACAGATTGGGTACCGACACCCGGCAGGTCGCTCTGGGTCAGTCCATGTTCGCGCATCATGTAGCCGAGGACCTCTTCGCCACTTGCCTCGGCCATGGGGTGATGCGTGCGATCCCATTCCGCAATCCAGTCAGTGATGATATCCACCAGACTCGTGAGTGGATGCGACTCGTCATCGCCGGTTATTTCGAGGATCTCGTCGACTGCCAGCACCAACGCATCGTAATCCTCTTCGTTCTTCGGTTTGCGAAGCAATGGAGAGACAAACTCCCAGTGCTCAGCAACCGTCTTGATCAAACTACTCATGGTTTTCCCTCTTTCCATCTGCCCCGATCGTATTCTCGATGGTCCAACACATGCTTGATGTAGAGCCTCTGAGATCGATAACTGACAAAGGCGATGAGCCTCAGTTTGTTGCCTCCAATGTCGAACACATGGAGATCACCGACCTTGTCGGTCGCAGGAAATATCGAGTTCATTGCCGCGAAGTCCTTTGGATAACTTCTGCTTGCCAAACGAAACCACTGCGCTAGCGCGCTTGCCGCCTGAGGCCATTTTTCCCTGGCCACTCGAATGGGTTTTTCACTAAACACATGCATGCAACATCCTTATCGCATTCTGCTATGGGGAGTTAATCACAAACCAAAAATATCGCAAGTTGCGATACAGCTGAGCAGACCAGCGGGCTCGCCTGGTCGCTTTCAGCCTAGGCACAACGCGAGAGTCTGCACGATTGAAAATATGAGCAAACGTCTCCAACTAGGTGTTATCAGCTCACTTGCGGAATTCACTCATGACCAGCCCACTCCTCATCCCCTGCCCCGCCTGCAACGGCCTCAACCGCATCCCGTCCGAGCGCCTCACCGATCAACCGAAATGCGGTCGCTGCAAATCCCCGGTGCTATTGAGCAAACCCTTCGAACTCAAGCAAGGCGATTACGCCAGTCAGATCAAGGGTGATCTGCCGCTACTGGTGGATGTTTGGGCGGAGTGGTGTGGGCCGTGCAAGTCGTTTGCGCCGGTGTTCGAGCAGGCGGCGGTGCAGTTGGCGGGCAAGTGTCGGTTGGCCAAGCTGGATAGCGAGGCGAATCAGCAGTTGTCGGCGCAGTTGGGGATTCGCTCGATTCCGAGTTTGATTCTGTTCAAGAACGGCAAAGAGCTGGCGCGACAGAGTGGCGCGTTGCCGTTGCCGCAGTTGCTGGCGTGGCTGCGTAGCCAGGGCATCTGACCCACCACAAATCCAACTGTAGGAGTGAGCCTGCTCGCGATAGCGTTCGTCCAGCCAACATCTATGTGACTGACACACCGCTATCGCGAGCAGGCTCACTCCTACAGGGGATTTGTGTGGTTCTGGGGATCAGTGCCCTTCGATCAGGTTGTGCAGTTCGACAAATTGCTGGGTCAGTTTGTGTCGCGGATCGAGGTGGATCAGCGGCGTGCTGGCCTGATGGGATTCGCGCATGCGCACCGAGCTGGTCAAGTACACCGGCAGCACCGGCAATCCCTCGGCAATCAATTCATCGAGAATCTGCTGCGGCAGGCTGGCCCGGGCCTGGAACTGGTTGACCACGATGCCTTCAACTTCCAGACCTTCGTTGTGATCCTCTTTCAACTCTTCGATTTCCGCGATCAGCCCATACAAAGCCTGACGCGAGAAGCTGTCGCAATCGAAGGGAATCAGCACACGATCAGCGGCAATCAGCGCTGATACCGCGTAAAAATTCAGCGCCGGCGGCGTATCGAGGTAGATCCGGTCGTAATCCTCGGACAGCTCATCAAGCAACTTACGCAGCTTGTTGATCTTGTGCTTGGCCTCAAGTTTGGGCTGCAAGTCGGCCAGTTCGGCGGTGGCGGTGATGATGTGCAGGTTGTCGAACGGGGTTTCGTAGATATCCGCCTGGTTTTTCTTCGAAAACGGCCCGGAAGACAGCGTCTGCTTGAAGAAATCGGCAATGCCCATCGGGATGTCGTCGCCGGTGAGCCCGGTCAGATACTGAGTGGAGTTGGCCTGGGCATCGAGATCCACCAACAACGTGCGATAACCCTCGCTGGCACTGACCGCCGCCAGATTGCAGGCAATGCTGGATTTGCCTACACCACCTTTCTGATTGAACACCACGCGCCGCATGACAAAACCTCCGTGTATCAAAGAATGACCGAGTGTAGATGCGCGCGGCCTCGCTTCGCTACCTCATCGGACATGGACTACACAGTCAGGTGCAAACTTCCGTCTGCAGTCTCAGTAAAAACTGCCGACGATTGACGAGATCCCCGACAGACAGGCCCGCGCCAATCTGGATAATGGCCAAATGACAGTTTTACCGCGAACCAGCCAGTACATTTCATTGCGCAAAATGTAACCAGCATTTGCTACACGCCCGTCGCACCGGGATAATGCGCGCCACCCGGCGCCAAGCGCCACGCCAAGTCCGCTGCGGCTTTGGTGGCTAAATGCGTCAACAAAAGCCCGCAGGGGCGGGATGAATGTCCGTGATCAACTTCAACATCGCCCAATGGCGCGCGTGGGCTCCCGGGCTCGACAGCGTGGACGCCTGGCAGGCCTGGAGCCGACAACCGGTCGTGCTTCAGAGCAGTGATGCCGCGCCCGATGTGTCGTTTTTACCGGCCATGCAGCGGCGCCGTCTCAGTCGACTGGCGCGGATGGCATTCAGCGTTGGCTGGCCACTGGCCGACGGGCGGGAAAACCTGCCTTTGGTATTTGTCTCGCGCCACGGCGAAACCCCGCGTACTTACGAGATCCTCAGCGATCTGGCCACCGACCAGCCGTTATCCCCCACCCAGTTCAGCCTGTCAGTGCATAACGCGATCATCGGTCTGTGGTCGATCATGCGCGGCGAAACCAGCGAAATGACCGCCCTCGCCGCAGCGGGCGACGGCCTCGAACACGGCATGCTCGAAGCGGCGGCGCTACTGAATGAAGGCGCCCCGGCCGTGTTGCTGGTGATCACCGAGGAACAACCGCCGCAAGCCTATTCGCAGTGGATTGATGACGTGCCGTTCCCTTACGCGCTGGGTCTGTTGCTAACCCCCGGTACCGACTGGCGGCTGACCCTGAACAGCACCCCGCAAGCACTGTCCAAATCGGACTGGCCCCACGCGCTCAATCTGTTGCGTACCCTGCTCGGCCAGCAAACCCTTTGCCAACATGCCTGGAAAAATCGTGTATGGACCTGGCAACGCAACCCGTGACCGAGAAAAACCGCGACGCCTATTACTGGCGGTTGCTGGCCACCGCCGCAAGCTTCGCCCTGTTCGGGCTCGGCGGGCTGTGCCTGCGCCTGGTGGTATTCCCGATTCTCGGCTGCCTGCCCGGCGACGCGCTGGTTCATCGCCAACGCGCGCGGCAGATGGTCAGTCGGCTGTTCTGGTTTTTTGTGCAGTTCATGGCCCGCACCGGCGTGCTGACCTACGACATTCAAGGCGCCGAACGCCTCGGCCGACCGGGGCAAATGATCATCGCCAACCATCCGTCGCTGATCGACGTGGTGTTTCTGATCGGTCTGGTACGCCAGGCCAATTGCGTGGTGAAGAAAAGCCTGTGGGAAAACCCCTTCACCCGTGGCCCGCTGCGCCGCACCGCATACATCAGCAATGACGGCAGCATGGACATGCTCGACGCCGCCGCAGAATCATTGCAAAACGGCCAGAGCCTGATCATTTTCCCCGAAGGCACCCGCACTCAGCCGGGACAGCCGCCAGCCTTTCATCGGGGCGCCGCAGCCATTGCCCTGCGCGGTGCGAAAATCCTCACGACCGTGATCATCAAGGTCAACCCGACCACCCTGACCAAAGCCGAGCCGTGGTATCGCATCCCGCGCCGTCGTGTGCACTTCAGTTTTCGGGTCGGGGCCGATATAGATCCACAGACCTTCGCCGCGCAGGGGCCCGCCCCGCAAGCCTCGCGCAAGCTCAACGATTATTTGCATTCTTACTTTATCAAGGAGCTCGCCGAAGATGAGCGAACTGAACACCCCTAGCCTGGTGCGTGACATCAAACTGCTGATCATCGACGCCCTCGGCCTCGAAGACATCAGCGCCGACGACATCGGTGACGAACAAACGCTGTTCGGTGAAGGCCTGGGCCTGGATTCCGTCGACGCGCTGGAATTGGGTCTGGCGATCCAGAAAAAGTACGGCATCAAAATCGACGCCGACGCCAAAGACACCCGCAACCATTTCACCAACGTGGCGAGCCTTGCGGCCTTCGTCACGGCAAAACAGGCAGCTTGAGACCGGACCATGCAAACTCGTGACGACATTTTCAACACCCTGCGCGATGCCTTGGTCGAGCTGTTCGAACTGGATCCGGCCCGCGTGAGCCTGGATTCCAATCTGTATCAGGATCTGGAAATCGACAGCATCGACGCGGTCGATCTGATCGATCACATCAAGCGCCAGACCGGCAAGAAAATCGCCGCGGAAGAATTCAAGACCGTGCGCACCGTCGGTGACGTGGTCGAGGCGGTTTACCGTCTGGTTCAACCGGCCGCATGAGCCGATTGATCGGCCTGGGGCTGCTGCTGGCCGGTCTGCTGTACCCCTTTGCGGTGTATTTCGGCATGGAGGACTTCGCCCCGTGGCAGTTCGGTCTGCTGCTGGGCGGCTTGTGGCTCGCGCGCGCCCTGACCGGCGAGCGCAAACCCGGCAGCCTATGGATGGCTTGCGTGGCGATCGTGTTCTGCCTGTTGCTGGCGCTGTTCGACAGCCCGCTGTTGCTGCGCTGGTACCCGGTGCTGATCAGCTGTTTCATGCTGGTGCTGTTCAGCCTGAGCCTGAAATACGGGCCGCCGATGGTCGAGCGACTGGCGCGGTTGCGTGAGCCAGAGCTGCCGGACATCGCGATTCGCTACACACGCAAGGTCACGGTGGCCTGGAGCGTGTTTTTCTTTTGCAACGGTTTGTGCGCCGCCCTCCTGACCCTGTGGGCGCCGCTGAATTGGTGGATGTTGTACACCGGCCTGATCTCCTACGGATTGATCGGCCTGATGTTTGCCATTGAATGGCTGATACGACAACGGGTAAGAGGCCGTACATGAACTGGATAAAACTTGAGCAGTTGTTGCTCAAGGCCCTGCCGGCGCGGGCGATTTGCGCTGCGCCGGCACTCGATCACGCGCAACTGTGCGAACAGGCGCTGAGCGTTGCCGCCGGCCTGCAAGCGCAGAGCGTGAAGCGCCTCGCCGTGCACCTGGAAGACGCCGCCGATCTCGCCATCGCCCTGCTCGGAGCGTGGCGCGCCGGCGTCAGCGTGTTGTTGCCGTCGGATCTGCAACCGCAAACTCGCCAGCGCTGGTCGAGCGAAGTCGATCTGTGGCTGACCGATCACGCCGAAGACGCGCACCTGACTGACTTTCAGCAGCGGGCATTGCCCGCTGGGGCGCTGGATCTCGATCAATGTCAGCTGAGTCTGTGCACCTCCGGCTCCAGCGGCGAACCCAAGCGTATCGACAAAACCCTGCGCCAACTGGCCAATGAAGTTGAAGCGCTGGAGCAACTGTGGGGCGCGGATCTTGGTGAAGCCTGCATCATCGGCAGCGTCGCCACTCAACACATCTATGGTTTGCTGTTTCGCGTGTTGTGGCCGCTGTGCGCCGGGCGCCCGTTTGTGCGCAAGCAACTGGCCTTCCCGGAAGACATGCAGCGCGCCAGCCGCGAACATCCGACCTTCGCCTGGGTCGCGAGCCCGGCGCTGCTCAAGCGCATGGGCGACAACCTTGATTGGCCAGCGCTCAGTGCCGTGCGCCGAGTGTTTTCCTCCGGTGGAGCGTTGCCGTTTGAGGCTGCGCAAAGTCTGCAACAACGCTTGCAGCAATGGCCGACGGAAATCCTCGGCAGCTCGGAAACCGGCGGCATTGCCTGGCGTCAGGGTGAACAACTGTGGCAACCGTTCGCCGGTGTCCAATTGAGTCAAGACAGTGATGGGGCGCTGTTGATCGCATCGCCTTATCTGCCTGCCGGCCATGTCGAGCACACCGCTGATGCCGCGCGCATTGCTGCCGATGGTCGTTTCGAGTTGTTGGGACGACTGGATCGCATCGTCAAACTCGAAGAAAAACGTATTTCTTTGCCGATGCTGGAACAGGCCTTGGTCGCTCACGACTGGGTTGCCGAAGCGCGGCTTGGCGTGGTGCAGGAAAACCGCGCGTCCCTTGGGGCCCTGCTGGTGCTCAGCGATTCGGGGTTGTTTGCGTTGCGTGAACATGGCCGCCGCAGCCTCACCGAAACTTTGCGCCAGCATTTGCGCCAACACTGTGAAGCTCTGGCCCTGCCGCGACGCTGGCGGCTGGTACGGCAATTGCCGTTGAACAGCCAGGGCAAACTGCCCCAGGCCGAGGTTGAAGCACTGTTGATGGCGCCGCGTCCGAAAGCGCCGGAAGTGCTGTCGCAGGTCGAGACTGAGGGTGAATGGAGTTTGCAACTGAGCGTGCCGCCGGATCTGGCTTATTTCAGCGGCCACTTCCCCAAAGCGCCGGTATTGCCGGGCGTGGTGCAGGTGGAATGGGCGCTGAACCTTGGGCGGCAGTTGTTGAATCTGAGCGGGCCGTTTGCCGGGATGGAAGTGCTGAAGTTCCAGCAACTGGTGCGGCCGGGGGATGAAATTCAGCTGCACTTGCGCTTTGATCCGGAGCGCAGCAAGTTGTATTTCGCTTATCGCAATGACACGGCGACGTGCTCCAGTGGGCGGATTCTTTTGGGTGTAGAGCATGATTGACCTTGGTGAGTGCTGCGCACTCAATCGCGAGCAGGCTCACTCCTACAGGGATCGCGGTTTTCCAATGGAGAACTGTTATGCATAACCCTTGCGCCGTGATCCCGGTTTATAACCACGAAACTGCCATCGGTACCGTGGTCGATGCTCTGCTCGCGCAAGATCTGCCATGCATTCTGGTCGACGACGCCAGCAAGCCCTCCTGCGCACAAGTCCTCGATGCTCTGGCCGAACGCGACAACGTGCATCTGGTGCGCCTGACCGCTAACCAAGGCAAGGGCGGTGCGGTGATGACCGGTCTGCGTGAAGCCGCGCTGCTGGGTTTCACCCATGCCTTGCAGGTCGACGCCGACGGCCAGCACGACTTGCACGACGTCGCCCGCTTCGTTGAAGAATCCCGCGCACATCCCAACGCCATGATCTGCGGCTATCCGCTGTTCGACGAAAGCGTGCCCAAGGGCCGGTTGTACGCGCGCTACCTGACCCACGTCATGGTGTGGATCAATACGCTGTCGCTGCAAATCCGCGACTCGATGTGCGGCTTTCGCGTCTATCCGCTGACCCCGACGCTGGCGGTGATCGACTCAAGAAAAGTCGGCAAACGCATGGATTTCGACTCGGACATCCTCGTCCGCCTGTCGTGGCGGAATCAGCCGATGCGCTGGCTGCAAACCAGCGTGCATTACCCGCTGGACGGCGTGTCGCACTTCCGCCTGTTCCACGACAACGCGCTGATTTCGAGCATGCACACACGGCTGTTCTTCGGCATGTTGCTGCGTTTCCCGGTGATCCTATGGCGACGGTGGCGCGCATGACCGGCGAAACCGACAAGAAGCACTGGGCCGACCGCGAAGAACGCGGCAGCTTCCTGCTGATGAAACTCACCGCGTTCGCCGCCAAAGTCCTCGGTCGACGCCTGCTCAGCCCGTTGCTCTACGGCATCGTTTTGTACTTTTTCCTGTTCGGTCGCACCGCGAGACGCAGTGCCTGGCAATTCCAACAACGTCTGGCCGACTGGAGCCAACGCGATGACTTGCGCCCAAGCCTCTGGCGCGTGTTCAGTCAGTTCATGGCGTTCGCCGACTCCATGCTCGACAAACTCGACGTGTGGAACGGCAAGCTCAGCATTGAACAGATCGAAATCATCGACCCGGCGCTGCTGCGTAATCAGTTGCGCGGCACACGCGGGCAACTGCTGGTCGGCGCGCATCTGGGCAATCTCGAAGTCTGCCGCGCGCTGGCGGAGATCGGCGAAAAGGTCACCATGAACGTGCTGGTGCACACCAAGCACGCCGAGCAATTCAACCGCCTGCTCGGTGAGGCCGGAGCGACCAATCTGCGCCTGATTCAGGTCAGCGAACTCGACCCGGTGATCATGCTGCAACTGCACGAACGCCTGGAGCGCGGCGAGTGGCTGGCGATTGCCGGCGACCGCGTGCCGCTGCACGGCGGACGCAGTGTGACCGTGGATTTTCTCGGTCACCCGGCGCCGTTTCCGCAAGGCCCGTGGCTGCTGGCCGGCCTGCTGAAATGCCCGGTCAATCTGCTGATGTGCCTGAAACAAGCGGACGGTCACTATCGCCTGACCCTCGAACCGTTCGCCGACGCGGTAACGTGGAAGCGCAGCGAGCGCGAGCAGGTCATTCATCAGTGGGCCACCCGCTATGCCCAGCGCCTGAGTCACTATTGCCTCGAAGCACCGCGCCAATGGTTCAACTTTTACCCTTTCTGGAAGACCGATGACGACGCCAACCCATGAGCCGGTAACCTTCGGCGAACGCCCTTTGCGCATCGAAGACGTGCTGGCCCTGGCCAATCGTCAGGCGCCCGTGCAGTTGCAGAGCGACGCCGAGTATCGCGAGCGCATCGCCAAAGGCGCGCGATTCCTCGATTCGCTGCTGGACAAGGAAGGCGTGATCTACGGCGTGACCACCGGTTACGGCGATTCCTGCGTGGTCGCGGTGCCGCTGCATCACGTCGAAGCGTTGCCGCGTCATCTCTACACGTTCCACGGTTGCGGCCTCGGCAAACTGCTCGACGCGCAAGCAACCCGCGCGGTGTTGGCGGCGCGTTTGCAGTCGTTGTGTCACGGCGTTTCCGGGGTGCGCGTGGAACTGCTCGAGCGTCTGCACGCGTTTCTCGAATACGACATTCTGCCGCTGATTCCTGAAGAAGGTTCGGTCGGCGCCAGCGGCGATCTGACGCCGCTGTCCTACGTTGCCGCGACACTTTCCGGCGAGCGTGAAGTGATGTTCCGTGGCGAACGCCGTCAGGCTGCCGATGTGCATCGCGAACTCGGCTGGACACCTTTGGTGCTGCGCCCGAAAGAAGCCTTGGCGCTGATGAACGGCACCGCCGTGATGACCGGCCTCGCCTGCCTCGCCTTCGCCCGCGCCGATTATCTGCTGCAACTGGCCACACGCATCACCGCGCTCAACGTCGTCGCGCTGCAAGGCAATCCTGAGCATTTCGACGAACGTCTGTTCGCCGCCAAACCGCATCCGGGACAAATGCAGGTTGCCGCGTGGCTGCGCAAGGATCTGGCGATCGACGCACCGACCGCGCCACTGCATCGCTTGCAGGATCGCTACTCGCTGCGCTGCGCCCCGCACGTGCTCGGCGTGTTGGCCGACAGCCTGAACTGGCTGCGTTCGTTCATCGAAATCGAACTGAACAGCGCCAACGACAACCCGATCATCGACGCCGAAGCCGAGCGCGTGTTGCACGGCGGGCACTTCTACGGCGGTCACATTGCGTTCGCCATGGACAGCCTGAAAAACCTGGTGGCCAACGTCGCCGACCTGCTCGACCGGCAACTCGCGCTGCTGGTCGACGAGCGCTACAACCACGGTTTGCCGAGCAACCTGTCCGGCGCGCCGGCAGATCGCGCGATGATCAACCACGGCTTCAAAGCCGTGCAGATCGGCACCAGCGCCTGGACTGCCGAAGCGCTGAAAAACACCATGCCGGCCAGCGTGTTCTCGCGTTCCACTGAGTGCCACAACCAAGACAAAGTGAGCATGGGCACCATCGCCGCCCGCGATGCGATTCGCGTGCTGGAGCTGACCGAACAAGTCGCCGCCGCCACTCTGCTCGCCGCCAATCAAGGCGTGTGGCTGCGCGGTCAGGCCGAAGACGCACGACCGCTGCCACCGTCGCTGGCGGCGATGCACGAAGAGTTGGCCAAAGACTTCCCGCCGGTCATCGAGGATCGTGCACTGGAAGGCGAACTGCGCCTGTGCCTGCAACGCATCGCCGCTCAACACTGGAGGCTGCATGCGTAGCGCCGGAGTGCTTCACGCCGACACCGAAATCCTCGTGCCGTTTTTTGACGTCGACACCATGCACGTGGTTTGGCACGGGCATTACGTCAAGTATCTGGAAGTGGCGCGCTGCGCGCTGCTGGACAAAATCGGCCACAACTACACGCACATGGTCGAGTCCGGTTTCGCCTGGCCGATTATCGACCTGCAACTGCGCTACGTGCGCGGCGCGGTGTTTGGTCAGCGCCTGAATGTGCGCGCCAGTCTGGTCGAGTGGGAAAACCGTCTGAAGATCAATTACCTGATCACAGACCTGCACAGCGGCGAACGCCTGACCCGCGCCAGCTCGGTGCAGGTCGCCGTCGAAGTCAGCAGCCGCGAGATGCAGCTGGCTTCACCGAAAGTCTTCACCGACGCCGTGGAAAGGATGCTGCGATGAATGTTTTTGTGAAAACCCTGAGCGTTCTGGCGCTGCTGACCATGTCGGCACTGGCCAACGCCTTCGACCTGCAACAACTCAGCGAACAACTGGCGAAACCGGACGTGATCCACGGCCAGTTCATTCAGGAAAAACACCTGCGCGCCCTGCCCCAACCGCTGATCAGCAAGGGCAGTTTTGTGCTGGCGAAAAATCACGGCCTGCTCTGGCTACTAAAAACCCCGCTGCAGCAGGACTACCGCATCACCGCCAACGGCATCGCCCGCCGCGACGACAATGGCTGGCAAATGCTGCCAAACAAGAGCGCCGGCGCCGATCAGAACCGGCTGTTTCTCGCGGTGCTGCAAGGTGACAGCAGCGGCCTGCAACGGGATTTCGAACTGGCCCTGAGCGGCGATGCGCAACAGTGGAAACTGTCGCTGACCCCGCGTTCGCTGCTGCTCAAGCAAGTGTTCAAACAGATCAACATCGACGGTGGCGCCTTGGTGCAAACCATCGAACTGCTGGAAACCCAGGGCGACAGCACCGTGCTGCGCATGCAGGACAGCAGCGCCGCCCAACCGCTGAGCGACACGGAGCAACATGACTTTGCCGAGTGAACGCAGGCTGCCCTGGCTGTTTCTGATGCTGCTGCTCGCGGTTGTTGCGCTGGCCGGTTGGCAGTGGCGCGACGGTGCGCCGCTGTCGGCAAACCTGATGGAACTGGTGCCCGGCACTAACCCGGACGCCCTCGAACTGCGCGCCGAACAGCGCATGCAGGAACCGTTGAATCGCGAAATGCTGGTGCTGGTCGGCCACGCCGATCGCCAGCAAGCGGTCAACATGGCGCAGAAGCTCGGCGAGCAATGGCAGGCCAGCGGTCTGTTCGAGAAAGTGCAGTGGAACCTGCAAGCGGATCTGCCGGCGCTGCGCACGCAATTGCTGCAAGGACGCCTGGCGATGCTCTCGGCGGACGATCAGCAACTGCTCACCGAACATCCCGATGTATTTATTCATCAGCGGGTGCAGGCGCTGTTCGATCCGTTCAGCGGTTTCAGCCTGGTGCCGAGTCCGGACGATTGGCTGGGCCTGACCGGGCGTATCCAGAACAGCCAGCCGCAACACGGTTCGGTGCAACTCGACATCGGCAGCGGCGCGTTGATTGCCGATGCCGACGGCAAGAGCTGGGTGCTACTGCGCGCGCGCACCACTGGCGATGCGTTTGACATGAACCTGCCGCTGAAAGTCGCGGATCTGCTGCAGCACAGCCGTGAACAAGCGGCGAAAAATGACGTGCAATTGCTGGCGGCCAGCGGTCTGCTTTACGCGGCCAACGGTCAGCAGCAAGCGACGCGCGAAATGACCTGGGTTGGCGGCGGTGCAACGGTCGGCATTCTGCTGTTGCTGCTGCTGGCGTTTCGGCGCTGGCGTGTGCTGCTGGCATTTGTGCCGGTGTTGGTCGGCATGCTTTTCGGTGCTGTCGCGTGCGTGGCGCTGTTCGGTCATATGCATGTGATGACACTGGTGCTCGGCTCCAGTCTGATCGGCGTGGCCGTGGATTATCCGTTGCACTACCTGTCGAAGAGCTGGAGCCTGAAGCCGTGGCGCAGTTGGCCGGCCTTGCGCCTGACCCTGTCCGGGCTGACCTTGAGCCTGATCACCAGCGCCATCGGTTATCTGGCGCTGGCGTGGACGCCATTCCCGGCGCTGACGCAAATCGCCGTGTTCTCTGCCGCCGGGTTGCTCGGTGCTTATCTGTCAGCGGTGTGCCTGCTGCCGGCGCTGCTCAACAACCTCGAATTGCGTCCGGCGCAATGGCCGCTGACGCTCGCCGAGCGCTTGATCACGCTGCGGGAAAAACTCCTCGAACGCGTGCGCACGCCAGTGCTGTTGGCGCTGTTGATCGCCTTCTGTGTTGGCGGTCTGGTGCAGCTGCAAAGCAAGAACGACATTCGCCAATGGGTTGGCGCACCGCAGCGTCTGACCGATGAGGCGCAGACCATCGCGCGCATCACCGGTTATCAGCCGACCAGCCAGTTTTTCCTCGTACGCGCCGCCAATCAGCAGCAATTGCTCGAGCGTCAGGCAGCGCTGAGCGAGCGTCTCGAGCAACTGGTTAACCTCGACAAGCTGCAAGGCTATCTGGCCCTCGATCAACTGGTCAGCCCGCCGAGCGAGCAGGAAAAAGTCCGCCAGGCGCTGAACCAACTGCCGCAATACTGGCAGCCGCTGCTCGACCTCGGCGTGCCGCTCGCCGCACTGCAAAGCGAGCTGCAACAGCTGCAAACCGTGCCAGCGGAAGATATCGACACCGCCCTTGCCGGCCCGCTCGGCGAACCTTATCGCACGCTCTGGCTCGGCCCGACCGAAGACGGCGTGGCGGCGATGACCAGCCTGCAAGGCCTGAACAATCCGGCACTGTTGCGCGTGCAGGCGCTGGATCTGCCGGGGGTGCAACTGGTCGATCGCCTCGGTGAATTGAACGACGTTTTCGCCGCCACGCAGATCAGCGCTGCGGAGCTGAAACTCGCCTCCTGCGCATTGATCGTGCTGGTGCTGATGCTGCCGTTCGGACTCGGCGGTGCGCTGCGCATCGTCGCCCTGCCCTTGCTCGCGGCGCTGTGCAGTCTGGCCAGTCTTGGCTGGCTTGGTCAGCCGCTGACCCTGTTCAGCCTGTTCGGCCTGCTGCTGGTGACGGCGATCAGCGTCGACTACGCGATCCTTATGCGTGAACAGGTTGGCGGCGCCGCAGTGAGCCTGCTCGGCACCTTGCTGGCAGCGCTGACGACGTGGCTGTCGTTCGGTTTGCTCGCGGTCTCCAGCACCCCGGCGGTGAGCAATTTCGGTTTGTCGGTGAGCCTTGGGCTGGCCTTCAGTTTCATGCTCGCACCGTGGGCCGGGCGTCACGCCCACACGGCAACCGTCGCGGAGTCGGCAGCGTGATGGTCGTCGGCTTTTGGTTGCTGGCCTTGGCGCTGTTCGCCGTGGCCACCCGTGTCGGTCGGTATTTCGGCTTGATCCCGATTGTCAGCCAGTTGCTGCTGGCGAGCTTCGGCCTGCCGCTGCTGATGTACTTCTGGATCGAACCGGGCTGGCAATTGAGCGGTGCGGAACTGATCGCGCCAGAGTGGCTGAAAAACCTCTACAGCCTGAGTTTTGCCTTGCTGCTCGGGCACATCCTCAGTGATGTGATCGATCTGAAACTGGATCGGCAGAGCGTGAAAATCGCCCTGCCGAGTTTTCTCGTGCCATTCGTCTGCGGGCTGGCAGCGGCTTACTGGCTGCTGCCGGCGCAACCGTGGCTCAACTCGCTGGCGATCGGCCTGGTGTTCGCAATTACCGCGATTCCGGTGCTGTACCTGTACTTGCGCCACATCGATTACCCGCCCGCCGCCACCCGGCGCCTGGTGCAAACCGCGATCCTCATCGATCTGACTTGCTGGACGCTGTTCGGCCTCGCCCAAGGCAGTCTGCATCTGAGCAGTCTGTTACTACCGCTGGCGCTCGCTGGTGTGCCGTTGGTGCTGCGCCTGTTCGGCGTGTGCCGACCGTTGACCTACAGCCTCGGTTTCTTCGCGCTGCTGGTGATGGCCGAGCATTACAAACTCAACGCGCTGATTTTCGGCATCGGTTATTTGCTGTGCATGGCCGCACTGAAAATCCCGTTGGTGCTGCCGTTGCCGGCGCGCTGGATGAACCGTTTGCAGACGTGGATCGCCATTCCGCTGATCCTCACCTTCGGCATCGTGCAGATTGACGTGCACAGCGCCCTCGCCAGCCTCGGCCCGCTGCAATGGGCGGCGCTGCTGCTGTTGCCGATTGCCAGTAAACTGCTCGGCAACTGGCTCGGCCTCGGCTGGGCCGGCGCCTCGTTTGAAGGCGCCAGCCGCTGGCGTGAAAGCGTACTGCTGAACATTCGCGGCCTGAGCGAGATCGTCTTTCTCAATTTGCTCTTGCAACAACAGCTCATCACCCCGGCGCTGTACTTCGCGCTGATGCTGATGGGCCTGATGGCGACGCTGCTGCCGGCGCTGATCGGCCTGCACCGTGCACCGCTGGACATCAAAAACCACCTGCCCCGGAGTTCACGTGCCAATCGTTGAAATGGAATCCCGCCAGGTCGTGATCATCGGCGCCGGCCCGTCCGGCGCCATCGCTGCTGCCCTGCTCAAACGCCAGGGCCACGATGTGCTGGTGATCGAACGCCAGCACTTTCCGCGCTTCTCCATCGGCGAAAGCCTGCTGTGCCACTGCCTCGATTTTGTCGAAGAAGCGGGCATGCTCGACGCGGTGAATGCCGCCGGATTCCAGCGCAAAAACGGCGCTGCTTTCGCCTGGGGTGAGCGCTACAGCGCCTTCGATTTCGGCGACACCTTTACCGACGGCAAGCCCACAACGTTCCAGGTGCAGCGCGCCGACTTTGACAAGTTGCTGGCCGACCAAGCCGCGCTGCAAGGTGCGGAAATCCGTTACGGCGATGCCATCGTCAGTGTCGATTTCGACCGGCCGAAACCGCAACTCGACGTGCGTCGCGAGGACGGCCGTGAATACCGCGTCGAAGCGGATTTCGTCCTTGATGCCAGCGGTTATGGCCGTGTCCTGTCGCGACTGCTGGATCTGGAAGCACCGTCGAATTTTCCGGTGCGCCAAGCGGTGTTCACCCACGTCGAAGATCACATCGACAACCCGGCCTTCGACCGCGAAAAAATCCTCGTCACCACCCATCCCGAGCATCGCGATGTCTGGTTCTGGACGATCCCGTTCAGCAACGGTCGCTGCTCGGTGGGCGTGGTCGCGGCCGAAGCACACTTTAAGGGCCGTGACAGCGATCTCGACGCCTGCCTGCGCAGCTTCATCGCTGAAACCCCGAGCCTTGCCGGCGTGCTGAACAACGCGGTGTGGGACACCCCGGCGCGCACCCTCGGCGGCTACGCGGCGAATGTGAAAACCCTGCACGGGCCGGGTTTTGCCTTGCTCGGCAATGCCGCCGAATTTCTCGACCCGGTGTTCTCTTCTGGCGTGACCATCGCCATGCGTTCGGCGAGCATGGCCGCCGCCGTGCTGCACCGTCAGTTGCAAGGCGAGACGGTCGACTGGCAACGCGAGTTCGCCGAACCGCTGAAACGCGGCGTCGATACGTTCCGTTGCTACGTCGAGGGCTGGTACGCCGGCACCTTTCAGGACGTGATTTTTTATGAAGACAGCCAGGCCGACATCCGCCGCATGATCAGCTCGATCCTCGCCGGTTACGCCTGGGACGAACGCAACCCGTTCGTCAGCGAAGCCCGCCGCCGCTTGAAGATGATTTCCGAACTCTGTGCAAAGGACGCCACATGAATTACTTGAGCGACAGCTACGTCGAGGAAACCCGCTTCGGTTTCTGGTTCCTGCGCAGCCACACCTGGCAGCACCATGTGTTGCGCGTGGCGATCAATGATTTGCGCGGACTGTTCAGCGAAGCGCTGCCGGAGCATCCGGTGCTGCTCGACGCCGGTTGCGGTCAGGGCAAGTCGTTCGGCCACCTGCGCCAGACCTTCGCCCCACAGCGTTTGATCGGTGTTGACGCCGATCCGCACAGCCTGGAGTTGAGCGGCGAAGAGGCGGCGCGTCTGGGCCTCGATGTTGAGCTGATCGGCAGCGATTGCGCGACGCTGAATGTGCCGGACGCGAGTGTTGATCTGCTGTTCTGCCATCAGACGTTCCATCATCTGGTTGAACAGGAAAAAGCGCTGACCGAGTTTTATCGCGTGTTGAAACCGGGCGGTTATCTGCTGTTTGCCGAATCCACCGAGGCTTACATTGATACCTGGGTGATTCGCTGGTTGTTCCGCCATCCGATGCACGTGCAGAAGAGTGCGGCGCAGTATTTAGAGATGATTCGCGGGCAAGGGTTTGAGTTTGCCGAGCGCAATGTGTCGTACCCGTATTTGTGGTGGAGCCGGTCGAAGGATTTTGGCTTGCTGGAGCGGTTTGGGGTGCTCAAACCGAAACCGTTTGGGCAGCGTGAAGAGACGTTGGTGAACGTTGTCGCGCGTAAGCCATTGGCAGAGGCTTCCTGATGTACCCCATTACCTGTAGGAGTGAGCCTGCTCGCGATAGCGGTGGGTCAGCTAACCTTTATTTTGAATGTATGACCGCTATCGCGAGCAGGCTCACTCCTACAGTTTCCGCAGTGCTGCGGATGGTGATGGTCGGCGCAATATTTCTGTTGAGCGGTTGCGCCAGCCAGGCGCCGCTGCCGGCGGGCAACCCGACGTTGCCGCTGCCGTTGCAACTGCACATCGAGCGCCAGCAAGCCGAGCAACGCCAGGACTGGCTGCTGGTGATCCAGCGCGAAGGCCCGGGTATTCGCTGGTCGATGATGGATCCGCTGGGTATTCCCCAGGCGCGTCAGCAATTGATCGACGGTCGCTGGCAGGCCGATGGTCTGCTACCGCCGAACCCGGAGGCCCGCGAGCTGTTCGCCGCGCTATTGTTCGCCCTGACCCCGTCCGCCGAGCTGCTGCGCAATTACCCTTCTGCCCAACAGCAGACCGGGCAACGTTCCCTGCCAGAGCGCTGGGACATCCGTTATTCACAACCGTTGAGCTTCGAATTGAACCTGCCCCAAGGCCCGCACTATCGCGTTTCTCCGCTCGGTGAATCGACGCCATGACCGCTTACCTGAATGCCCTCGGCGTGATTTGCGCGCTGGGTCGCAACAAGTCCGAAGTCGCGCGCAACCTGTTCGCCGGCGACTGCTCGGGCATGCGCCGCGAATCCGGCTGGGTGGCGGCGCGTGAATTGCCGGTGGCCGCCGTACACGGTGAACTGGCGCCGATACCGCTAGCACTCGCCGATCAAAGCAGCCGCAACAATCAGTTGTTGCTGGAAGCGGCACTGCAGATTCGCGATGACATCGATCAAGCGATCCAGACTTACGGCCGTGACCGCATCGGTGTGGTGCTCGGCACCAGCACCTCGGGCATCGACGAGGCCAGCCGTGGCCTGGCGCACTATATTCGCGAGCAGCAGTTCCCGGCCGAATACGATTACCGTCAGCAGGAACTCGGCGCGCCTGCGAATTTCCTCGCCGACTGGCTGCAATTGAGCGGCCCGGCCTACGTGATTTCCACCGCTTGCACCTCCAGCGCCCGCGCCTTGATGAGTGCCCAGCGCCTGCTCGATCTGGGCTTGTGCGACGCGGTGTTGTGCGGTGGCGTCGACAGTTTGTGCAAGCTGACGTTGAACGGTTTTTCGTCGCTGGAAGCGGTGTCGGACGAACGCTGCAATCCGTTCTCGGCCAACCGCAACGGCATCAATATCGGCGAAGCAGCGGTGTTGTTCGTCATGAGCAAACAGGCTCACGACGGCCCGTCGATCGCCCTGCTCGGCGCCGGCGCCAGCTCGGACGCGCACCATATTTCCGCGCCGGAGCCGAGCGGTCGCGGCGCCCTGCAAGCGATGCGCAAAGCCCTGAGCCGCGCGCATTTGCAAACCTCGCAAATCAGCTATCTGAACCTGCACGGCACCGCCACCCAACACAACGACGCCATGGAAAGTCTGGCCGTCGCCACGCTTTTTCCCGAAGGCGTCGCCTGTTCGTCGACCAAACCGATGACCGGCCACACCCTCGGCGCGGCCGGTGCGCTGGAAGCGGCGTTTTGCTGGCTGAGCCTGAGCGCCGACAACCCTGATCACGCGTTGCCGCCGCACGTCTGGGACGGCCAGGCCGATCCCGCGCTGCCAGCGCTGAAGTGGGTGACCGCCAGCGAACGTCTGACGTCCATTGCTCCCCGCTACCTGATGAGCAACTCGTTTGCCTTCGGCGGCAACAACGTCAGCCTGATTCTCGGAGACGCCCCATGACCGACTGGCCGCTCGCCGAACTGCTGCCCCATGCCGGCGACATGATTCTGATCGACAGCATCGAGCGCTTCGACGATGAGCAGATTTACACCCGCCTGACGGTAAAGTCCGAAGGCCTGTTCAACCTGCCCGACGGCAGCCTGCCGGCGTGGGTCGGCGTCGAACTGATGGCGCAAAGCGTCGCCGCGTTTGCCGGTTGCCACGCGCGACAAAAAGGTAATCCGGTGGAGCTGGGTTTTCTGCTCGGCACACGCAAATTCGAGTGCAATGTCGAGGCGTTTTCTGCCGGCACCGAGCTGACCATTCATGGCCTGCGCTCGCTGGAAGACGACAACGGCATGGGCGTCTTCGAATGCCATATCCACGGTGACGGCATCCATGCCAGCGCCCGGCTCAACGTGTTTCGCCCGCCCGAAGCCACTCAATATCTGCAACAGACAAAGGAGTCGAACGATGACTGAATCCGTACTGGTCACCGGCTCCAGCCGTGGCATCGGCCGCGCCATCGCCTTGCGCCTCGCGCAGGCCGGGCACGACATCGTCTTGCATTGCCGTAGCGGCGTGACTGAGGCGCAAGGCGTTCAGGCTGAAATCGAAGCGCTGGGTCGCACCGCGCGCATCCTGCAATTCGATGTCGCCGACCGCGAAACCTGCAAAACCATTCTCGAAGCCGACGTCGAAACCCACGGTGCCTATTACGGCGTGGTGCTGAATGCCGGCCTGACCCGCGACGGCGCGTTCCCGGCGCTGAGCGATGATGATTGGGACGTGGTGCTGCGCACCAACCTCGACGGTTTCTACAACGTTCTGCACCCGGTGATGATGCCGATGATCCGCCGCCGCGCCGCCGGTCGCATTGTCTGCATCACCTCGGTGTCGGGGCTGATCGGCAACCGTGGCCAGGTCAACTACAGCGCTTCCAAGGCTGGCGTGATCGGCGCTGCAAAGGCGTTGGCGATCGAGCTGGGCAAGCGCAAAATCACCGTTAACTGTGTCGCGCCGGGCCTGATCGATACGGCGATGCTCGACGAAAACGTGCCGGTGGAAGAACTGATGAAAATGATCCCCGCGCAACGCATGGGCACCCCGGAAGAGGTGGCCAGTGCGGTGAATTTCCTGATGTCGGCGGAAGCCTCGTACATCACCCGCCAGGTGCTGGCGGTCAACGGAGGCTTGTGCTGATGAAGCGCGTCGTCGTCACCGGCATGGCCGGCATCACTTCGCTGGGCAGCGACTGGCAGACCATCGCCGGTAATTTCGCGGCCAACCGCAGCGGCATTCGCCGGATGGACGAGTGGGATCGCTTCAGCGAACTCAACACGCGTCTGGCCGGGCCAATCGATGATTTCGTCGTGCCGGCGCACTGGACGCGCAAGCAGCTGCGCAGCATGGGCCGGGTTTCGCGACTGGCGGTCGGCGCGGCGGAAAAAGCCTTGGCCGATGCTGGCTTGCTCGGCGACGCAATCATCAAGGACGGCCGGATGGGCGTCGCTTGCGGCTCGTCGACCGGCAGCACCGACGAGATCAAAGCGTTCGGCAACATGCTGCTCAACTCGGTGGCCGAGGGGCTCAATGCCAACTCTTACGTGCGGATGATGCCGCACACCACCGCCGCGAATATCAGCATCTTCTTCGGCCTCACCGGGCGCCTGATCCCGACGTCCAGCGCCTGCACCAGCGGTAGCCAGGGCATCGGTTATGCCTACGAGGCGATCAAGTTTGGCCGTTTGCCGCTGATGCTCGCCGGCGGTGCCGAAGAACTTTGCCCGACCGAAGCGATGGTCTTCGACGCGCTCTACGCCACCAGCCTGAAAAACGATGCACCGCAGACCAGTCCGCGCCCGTATGACAAGGGCCGCGACGGTCTGGTGATCGGTGAGGGCGGCGGCATGCTGGTGCTTGAGGAACTGGAACACGCCCTCGCACGCGGTGCGCACATCCACGCCGAGATCGTCGGTTTCGGCAGCAACGCCGACGGCCAGCACACCACCCGCCCCGAGCAAGTGACCATGCGCCGCGCCATGGAGCTGGCGCTGGAAGACGCCGGGCTGACACCGGACGCCATCGGTTATGTAAATGGTCACGGTACCGCTACAGAACAGGGCGACATTGCCGAAACAATAGCGACCAGCAGTTTGTTCGGCGAACGCATGCCGATCAGCTCGCAGAAAAGTTTCCTCGGCCACACGCTGGGGGCCTGCGGGGCGCTGGAGTCGTGGTTCAGCATCGAAATGCTCAACCGCGACCAGTACGTGCACACGCTCAACCTCGACGAGGTCGATCCGCACTGCGGCAAGCTCGATTACCTGCGCGGCGAATTCCGCCAGATGCACCACGAGTTCGTGATGAACAACAATTTCGCTTTTGGTGGCGTCAACACCTCGTTGATTTTCCGCCGCTGGCACTGACCGCAACACGTTTGGAGTAAAGGGAATGACTCAGTTTCACCGCATCGCCGCACTGCTGGCCCTGGCCTTTGTGCTCGGCGGTTGCACCAGCAAACCGGTGTACAACGCTAAAGAAGAGTTTTCGCCGAACCTCGGTTTCACCCAGCAACAGATGAGCCGCGCCATTGTCACCGCGCTGAACGATCGTCAGTGGGTCGTGCAATCGGTGCGCCCGGGCATGATCAAAGCGGCGATCACCGTACGCGGTCGCCATCACGCCGAAGTCGATATCCCGTTCACCCCGACCTCGTTCGAAATCGACTACCGCAGCAGCTACGGCCTCGATGCCAAGGACGGCAAGATCCACGGCAACTACAACCGCTGGGTCAACCGGCTGCGCGACAACGTGCTCAAAGAGCTGTCGATCAACCCGGACATCGAAGCGGTCAACAATCTCGGCATCATCAAACAAGGCGCTGACGAACCGACCTACCTGAGCTTCCGTGAAGGCGTCAAACGCGCCACCGACGCCGGCCTGCTCGACGGCAGCGTGAAGTTCTACCTGGCCGGCGAAACCCTGCCCAAGCAAGTGCGAAAACTCGACACCGTGAGCAGCAGCCGCAAAACCAACGGCTCAAACAAATCCGACGAAGACGCCTGCTTCTGGGCCCTGCAATCGGCACTGGCCACCCTGCAGAACGCCGCGAAAAAAGCCGACGCCAACGCGGTGATCAACATCGCCAGCGTGGATCAGCGGGATCTGTACAAAGACACCGAGAAGTTTCAGTGCCGTGCGGGGATGGTGGTGTCGAGCGTGGCGTTGAGGGGTGACCTTGCTCACGTCGACTGACTGAGTGGCACAGTGGCTGAACGGCTGGGTGGCTGAATGAATGCAATCCTGTGGCGAGGGGATTTAGCGAAACGTCGCACCGCCCCGATGGGTCGCGTAGCGGCCCCAAAACCTGATGACTCAGAGCATCAGACGTACCGAGTTCTCTGGTTTTACGACGGCTGCGCCGCCGGACGGGGATAAATCCCCTCGCCACAGGGGTGCACTTTCACAAACAGGTGGACTACCTCGATGGCTGGTTGCCCAGAGAAAGTCCTTGAGTCTCACTCGACTGTGGCGAGGGAGCTTGCTCCCGCTCGGCTGCGCAGCAGTCGCAAAACCTGCTGACGCGGACTAACTGAAAAACCGCGAGCGCAGGATTCAGCGCCACTTCGTGCCCCAGCGGGAGCAAGCTCCCTCGCCACAGGGGGCACAGCGCTCCTTCTGCATCTACACTCGTTCTCGCAGGCCTTCGCATCGCGCCTGCCAGAACGGCGGGCCCGGTTGATCGAGCACTCGCGGTTCTCTTTCATCGTCAAGGAGATGACCATGCAAGTGAAAGCCATGATCGCCGCCGCGCTTTTTGGCCTGCTGCCCAGCGCCAGCCATGCCACCAACCTCATGTACATGCCATTCGAAACCGTGCTTTCGGACGCGATTCGCGCCGGGCGGCTGGATGGCAGTGTGAAGTTTTATCTGGTCGGCAACGGGCCGCAGGGCACTCAGCAGTTGCTGCGCCGGGGTGTGGTCAGTGATTTGAGCACCAACGGTTTCAACAAGAGTGATCACGATTCCTGCGAGTGGGTGTTGCAGTCGAATCTGATCAAGCTGCAGGCCGATGCCAAGCGGGTCGGGGCGAATGCGGTGACCAATATCGTCAGTTATTACGACCAGCATGTGCGCAAGGATTTGAATACGTACGAGTGCCGGGCCGGGATTTTTGTGACGCGGGTGGCATTGAAGGGGGATTTGGTGCGGTTGCCTTAACGGCAAGATCAAAAGATCGCAGCCTTCGGCAGCTCCTACATAGATCGAGGTAGGAGCTGCCGAAGGCTGCGATCTTTTAAGCGGACTCAACCTTACGCGTCAGCAGTTCAACAAACGCCTTGGCCATCGGCGACTTCTGATCCTTGCGCTGCACCAGCCACACCGCCGTCACCGCTTCCGGATCGAGCAACGGCCGATAGACCACGCCGTCAATGCGCATGCGCTGGTACGACGCCGGCATCACCGACACGCCCAACCCCGCCGCCACCAGGCCGATGATGGTCATCGCCTCCCCCGCCTCTTGCGCAAAGTGCGGGCTGAACCCCGCGTCACGCGCCAGGCTCAATAACTGCGCATATAGACCACTGCCGTAACTGCGCGGAAAGAATACGAATGGCTCATGCGCCAACGCCGCGAGAAACAAACCCTCCTCCGAGCCCTGCGCCAGCGGATGTTTCGAGCTGAGCACCGCGACCAACGGTTCGCGCATCAACTCGACCACGCTCAGCGAGTCCGGCAATCCGAGCGGGCGCATGATGCCGACTTCAATCGACTCATCGACCAACGCATCGGCAACCATCGTGCTGCTCATCTCGCGCAGGTTCAGGTGCACTGCCGGAAAACGCTGCCGAAAGGAAAAGATCGCCTGCGGAATCGTCGAGTTGAACGGTGCCGACGAGGTGAAGCCAATCTTCAATTCGCCCAGTTCACCGAGTTGTGCACGTCGGGCAACATCCGCAGCCTTATCGACCTGCGCCAGCACCAACCGCGCCTCTTCGAGAAACAATCTCCCAGCCTCACTCAGCTCGACCCGACGATTGGTACGTTCGAACAGCCGCGCGCCGACTTCCTGTTCCAGCGCCTGAATCTGCTGACTCAGCGGCGGCTGCGAGATGCCCAACACCTGTGCGGCGCGGCCAAAGTGCAGTTCTTCGGCGACGGCGATGAAGTAGCGCAGATGACGCAATTCCATGAAAACCCCATTAGGTCGTAAAAGCTATCAAACAGGTCGAACAATATATTGGATAGAAACATTAGCCAGCTATATGATTTTTTCATTGCCTGCCTGGCTGTGCCCTCCGAGGTCTGAAGTGAAAACTGCTGTCGCGCCCCTTGCCCATGAAGTTCCGCCTGCTGCAGCCGACGATGTCGTCGCCGAGCTGCAAGAGATCTACATCGAAAAAGGCACGCCGATGTTCATGCGCACGGTGCTGGCGTTGTTCAGTGGCGGTTTCGCGACCTTTGCGCTGTTGTATTGCGTGCAGCCGATGATGCCGCTGCTGTCCCACGAATATTCGATCAACGCCGCGCAGAGCAGCCTGATCCTCTCGGTCGCCACCGGCATGCTCGCCATCGGTCTGCTGATCACCGGGCCGATTTCTGATCGGGTCGGACGCAAACCGGTGATGGTGACTGCGCTTTTCGCCGCAGCGATTTGCACCATGGCCAGTGCAATGATGCCGAGTTGGGAAGGCGTGCTGATCATGCGCGCACTGATCGGCCTGTCGCTGAGCGGTTTGGCCGCCGTTGCGATGACTTATCTGAGCGAAGAGATTCACCCGCAGCACATCGGCCTGGCGATGGGTTTGTACATCGGCGGCAACGCGATAGGCGGGATGAGCGGGCGCTTGATCACCGGCGTGTTGATCGACTTCGTCAGCTGGCACACGGCGATGCTGGTGATCGGCGGTCTGGCGATGATTGCCGCAGCGGTGTTCTGGAAGATTCTTCCGGAGTCGCGCAATTTCCGTTCACGTTCGCTGCACCCGCGCAGTCTGCTCGACGGCTTCACCATGCATTTTCGCGATGCCGGTTTGCCGCTGCTGTTTCTCGAAGCGTTCGTGTTGATGGGCGCGTTTGTCACGCTGTTCAACTACATCGGTTATCGCTTGCTGGCGGCGCCGTACAACCTTGATCAAGTCTTTGTGGGTTTGCTCTCGGTGGTGTACCTGTCGGGCATTTACAGCTCGGCGAAAATCGGTTCGCTGGCCGACAAACTTGGCCGCCGCAAAGTGCTCTGGGCGACCATTGCGCTGATGTTCGTCGGCCTCGCACTGACCCTGTTCACGCCGTTGCCTCTGGTGATTGTCGGCATGCTGATTTTCACTTTCGGTTTCTTCGGTGCGCACTCGGTGGCCAGCAGCTGGATCGGCCGCCGCGCGCTCAAAGCCAAAGGCCAGGCGTCGTCGCTGTACCTGTTCAGCTACTACGCCGGCTCGAGTATCGCCGGCACCGCAGGCGGGGTGTTCTGGCACCTTGGTGGCTGGAACGGCATCGGTTTATTCATCGGCGCGTTGTTGCTGGTCGCACTGTTGGTGGCATTGAAACTGGCGAAACTGCCGCCCCTGAATGGCGCGACTATCTGAGCTGTAGCCGCGCTTCCAGCAGATTGTCGCGCGGCTCCAGGCTCAGCGATTGCAGTACCACGCCGTCACGTTCAAGCCTGTCCAGCCAGAGCAACAATGGCTCGGGCGGGCCGCTAAGGGTCAGACGGATCTGCTCGTTATCGCTGTCCATTTGCTGCACCTCAAGCCCGGTCGAGTTGAGGCTTTCGCTGATCCTTAACGACAACGGCTGAGTCGCGTCGAACGCCGAACTGCTTGGTGGCTGAGTGCGATCCAGTTGAATTGCAAAAGCCTGTTGCTGACGATGTTGGCGCTCGAGCGCTTCCAGCCGTTCCACGCTCGGTTGCCACAACCATGAGAACACCGCACCACCGAGCAACCCCGCCATCAGCAGCAGGATCAACCCACGCTCACGGCGCGACAAATGCCGCCAACGCTGAACGTAATCATCAGACTTCATACGCCCGCCTCCCACGTCAGTGTCGCCGTCACCCGATCACCTATCTTGCTCGCGCCTTCGACTTTTATCGCCAGACCTTGCTGACGCCCGCGTTCACGCAACTGCTCAAGCTCGGCAAAACTGTTGGCTGTCAGTTGCACTTTCCAGCCATCGACCTCGGCAAAATCGATGCGCTTGACCTCGACCTGACTCGCGCCAATCACCTGCTCGATCAACCTGACCAGCGCCGCAACCTGAGTGTCGCGAGACTGCGCTGGCAAACCCTGAATCGCCCGCATCTGCACGGTCAGATCGACGATTTGCCCGTGCTGTGGATACAGCGTTTTGAAGCGCTGTTCATTGTGCTCGGCGAGACGCCGGTTTTCGCCGTCAAGGAAACGGAACCGCGTTTCGCTGGCGCCTACGCCCAGCAACAAAAAGGTCAGCAGCACCGCCGCCAGCGAACGCCATGGCAACGGCGAATGCCGTGGCGCAAACTCACCATGACGCAGATTGATCGCTTGTCGAAAACCTTCCGCCAGCAATGCCTGTTCATCCGGCTCATCGACCCAAATCATGTCCTCGGGCAACACGCCTTTCAGCGCGGCCAAACCCTCGTCCGTGACTGCAAGCCGCGCCGGCAACGACCCGCCCAGCAACCAGCGTCCGAACCAGCGGATGCCGATCGGCTGATCCGGGGGCAACAAGTCGGCATCGACAAACACCGAGCGCACTTGCAGACCACTTTCACCGAGCAGCGACAACACGGCGGCCAGGCGCTCACGAGCGATGACCATCAGCGGGTAACGTCGCTCGGCGTCCGCTTTACCAACGCTCAAATGCACAGTGTCGAGCGCTTCGCCAAGCTGTTCCTCCACAGCAAATGCCAGCGCCTGCGCGGCGGGCGCACGGCGCCCGGGCCAGGGTTCGCTGCGCAGCCAGCTGCAGGATTCGATGGGCAGCAGCAGGTCGATTTTTTGTCCGCGCAGTACTTGTGCGGCTTGATGCAGCGGCATCGATTGACGTTCGCCGGTGTGCGACCACAGGCAACATGGCCAGTCAGACGACAGGTCTGCAAGCCCTTCGGCGGTCAGGTAAAGCCAGTTTTTCATTGCGTTATCTCGAGGCCGCGGGAGGAAAGTAAACGACGTTGCAGGACTTTCAGCTGGGCGGTTTTTACGACGAACTCGACGTCAGTGCTCAGCGTCAACACATGCTGCTCTTGCACCACGCGCACGCTGATGCGATGCCAGCGACTGTCGACGCCCAGTCCATGAGTATTGATTCCAGCCTCAGCGATTAACGGGTCGGCGCTGAAGGCCTGAACGCTGTGCCATGAGGTTGTCGAACGCTGGTGAACGAGGGCGTCAGTTATGTCCGGTTCGATCTCAAGCACGTGCAGCAACAGCGCCGGTACCGTGTTGATATTCAGCGCTGCATCCGTGGGCAGCAGCGAAACCCATGGTTCTAGGCGTCGTAGCGTTGCCGCATCGAAACCCGGCAGCAGTCGCAATTGGCTCACCTCGGATAACAATCCGACCTGACTGGGTCGCAGCGCGGGCAACTCCAGTAATTCGAGCAACCGCGCCCAGCGCTCAAGCGTCACCACATCAATCTGCCCCTGATGCAGCAATGCATTGAGATTGAAACGCGCCGACAGGTCTTCTATCTGCACCTCGACTTGCGCGTCTTCGCTGCCCAGTTCAGGAGTGATTTGCGGCCAGTCGCGGAGCATCTCGGCGTGGTTCTGTTGTTCAACAAACGCCTTGTGCAAACGCCGTAGCGCCCAGATTTCCCCCTCCATCGCCCACTGACGCAAATGCAAGGTTTGCAGCTGTTGCGCGCTGCTCTGCAAGGCCAGTCGATGACTGCGCAATAGGCCGCTGGTGATCAGCAAAGCGAGGCTCAACACCAGCATCACACTGATCAGCGCCAACCCCTGTTGCCGGTGCTTCATGGCAAGGCTTCCGGCAACAGCAGCACCCGGCGAATGCCTTCATAGCGCCGGGTCGAGAGCTGAAACTCCAACGCAGAAGCATCAATCACGTGCCAGCGCAGATCGACGACTTCCTCCAGCAACTTCTGCCGCTGCACGGTCAGCGAGCCCTCGGCACGGCTCTCGCGCCACAACACGTCGCCGAGCAAGCGATACGTCAGCTCCTGACGTTCGCTGCGCGGTTGATCCAGCGGATTGCGCCAGTTACTGCGCTGCACGCTCAGTTGCCCGGCATTCAACACCACCCGCTGTTCGGTGATGTGCAGCAGATCGCGCTCGATCACCGCCACCGCCCGTTGCAGACTTCTGAAAGCGCGCTCATGACTCGCCGTCGCCTGTTGCACGCGCACCACGCTGTCGAACAGGCGCCAACTGGCAAGACCGAGTACGGCAAAAATCGCCATCGCGATCACCAGTTCCAGCAGGGTGAAACCACGCTGGCTATTCATGGCGGCCCTGCAACCGTGCAGTTGTGCGATACAACGGTTGATTGCTGTCGGCGAGACTGACTTCCAGCTCCACCGTGAACAGCCCCGATACATCGCCCTCGCGCAGATGCTGACGTAACCGCCATTCGCGGCGATCCATGTGCACGATCTGCTGCTGTTGTCCGGCGACCCACGTGCGTTGCAGGCGCAGTTCGTTCAAATGGTTATCCGCCAGCCACGCGGCAAACAACCGTTGCTCAGCCGCGCCGCTCTCTTGCACCACGTAGCGGCTTGCCGACAATATCGCCGCTGCGAGTACGGCAAAAACCGCCAGCGCAACCATGACTTCCAGCAACGTGAAACCTCGTATGCGCTTGATCAGCAGTCGTTCACTCATCAAGCGAGACCTCGCTCAAACCGTCCGAAGACAAACCCGCCCAAACTCGCTCGCGGCTTGCCAACTGCAAAGTAAACGCGCTGATTTCATCGCTGCTCAGAATCAACAATTGCGGCCTTTCTGCGCTGCTCGCCAAGCGCACCGGCAGGCCCTCCACGGCAAGTCGCGGATACAATTCCGGCGGCCATATTTGCAAAGCCATTAAAGGCGACCAACCCCGCTCGCCAAGCTGCAGAACGCGATAACCCTCCTGGCTAAACCCCACACCAAACTCGCGCCCTTCCAGCACCGCCCGTTCGCGAAACTGCTCGATCACCCGCGCAATCCGGCTCGCCTCCTGCCGGGCCACTTGCGCCGGATTGCTGCCGCCCACCAGGCTGACCAAACCCAGCAGCACGCCGATCAGCACCATGACCACCATCAATTCCAGCAAGGTGAAACCCCGGCAGCGCTGGCGCATCAATCGATGGCCCAGTTGCCGATATCGGCAGCGTGGCCGTCACCGCCGCTGACGCCATCGGAACCCAGCGAATACAAGTCATAACCGCCGCCCACCGCACGGGTGCCGGGGTTGAGGTATTGATACGGCGTGCCCCACGGATCGCGCGCCAGACTTTTCAGATAACCGGCCGGATTCCAGTTGCGCGCCGCCGGGGTGCCGCTCGGGCGTTTCACCAACGCTTCCAGCCCCTGCTGCGTGGTCGGATACCGCGCGTTGTCGAGGCGATACATCTCCAGCGCCGTGGCGATCGCCTGAATGTCGATCTTCGCCGCGGTGGTTTTCGCCTGATCCGGCCGGCTCATGAATTGCGGCACAACAATCGCGCCGAGGATGCCGATGATCACCACCACAACCATGATTTCGATCAGGGTGAAACCGCGCTGCGCGGTCGCTGTTTTTCTGTGCAAAAGAGCCATGGATCAATTCACCAATTGGTTGAGACTGAGGATCGGAAGGAGGATGGCGAGGACAATCAGCAACACCACCGCGCCCATCACCAGCAGCATCGCCGGCTCGAACAAACTCACCATCAAGGCGACGCGCGCAGCTAGGCTGGCTTCCTGTTGTTCGGCGGCGCGGGCGAGCATGGCGTCGAGCTCGCCGGCGCGTTCACCGCTGGCGATCATGTGCAGCATCATCGGCGGGATATCGCCACTGCGTTCCAGGCTGCGGGTCAGCGTCGAGCCTTCGCGCACCGAGCGGGCGACCTCACTCATGCGTGCGCGGATGGTTTGGTTGCCGATGACAGCGGCGGCGATTTCCAGCGCATCGACCAAGGGCACGGCGCTCTTGCCGAGGATCGCCAGAGTGCTGGCGAATCGCGCCGCTTCCATGGCGCGCAGAAGCGTGCCGATCAGCGGAATATTCAACGCCAGCGCATGCCAGCGCAGTCGCCAGAGCGGTTGCCGCAAACTCCAGCGCCAGCCACTAAACAGCGCCAATGTGCCGCCAAGAAACACCAGACCGAACTGACGTACACCGTCGCTGAGGCTGATCAATGCGCGGGTCAGCCAAGGCAACGGCTGGCCGCTGTCGACGAAAATGTTCACCACGTCCGGCACCACGTAGCCGAGCAGAAAACCAACGATGGCCACGCTGGCGAACATCAGAATCGACGGATAGATCAGCGCCATCTGAATCTTTTGTCGCGATGCCTGCCGCGCCTGGGTGTAAGCGGCCAGTTGCTCCAGCACATGACCGAGATGGCCCGAACGCTCACCCGCCGCTACCGTGGCGCGGAACAATTCGGGAAATGCCGCAGGAAACTGGCTTAACGCGACGGCCAGTGCATGGCCTTCCATGACTCGACCACGCACCGCCCACAACAACCCGGCAACACGCCGCTTGCTGGTTTGTCGGGCGACCACTTCCAGCGCTTCTTCCAGCGGCAAACCGGCCTGCACCAGCGTCGACAGATGCAACGTCAGCAGCGCCAGATCACTAGCGCTCAAACGGCCGGCACGCCTCGCACCCTGTTCACCGCGCAGTTCTTTGAGTTGAAACGGCCACAGTCCTCGCTCTCGCAACAGCTGCCGCGCGTGCCTTGGGTTTTCGGCTTCGAGCCGGCCTCGGCAGCGGTGGCCCTGAGCGTTTTCGGCGCGGTAATCGAAGGTCGGCATCGGTCAGTCCTCCTGCGTCACGCGCAGCCACTCATCGACGCTGGTCACGCCATCGAGCACGCGTTGCCGACCGGCCTCAAACAGACTGCGCGAATCCTTGCGCGTGGCGTCGATCAGTTCGCGCTCGCTGGCACCTCGATGAATCAGCGCTGCCACCGGTTCGCTGATGCTGATCAATTCATAGATGCCGATGCGTCCGCGATAACCGTGTTGGCAATGCTCACAGCCCTGCGGCCGAAACAACGCCACGGTCTGCGTGGGTTGCAAATCCAGACGCAGGCGAGTCTCGTCATCAGCGAAATACGGCGCCTTGCAATGCACACACAACGTGCGCAACAAGCGTTGCGCAAGCACACCAACCAACGACGAGGCCAGCAAGTACGCATCCACGCCCATGTCGACCAGCCGCGTCACCGCGCCGACCGCGCTGTTGGTGTGCAACGTCGACAGCACCAGATGTCCGGTCAACGAAGCCTGCACAGCGATTTGCGCGGTCTCGCGATCACGGATTTCACCGACCATCACCACGTCCGGATCCTGCCGCAGAATCGCCCGCAAACCGCGGGCGAAAGTCATCTCGACTTTCGCATTGACCGGCATCTGGCCGATCCCCGGCAGGTGATATTCGATCGGATCCTCGACCGTGAGAATGTTGCGTGACGGATCGTTCAGGCTGCTCAACGCCGCATACAAACTGGTGGTTTTGCCCGAGCCGGTCGGCCCGGTTACCAGCAAAATCCCGTGAGGTCTGCCGAGCAATTTTTGCAGGACGGCAAGGGTGTCGTCCGGCAGGCCCAGACGATGCAGTTCGAGGCGTCCGGCCTGCTTGTCGAGCAAGCGCAGCACCACCCGTTCGCCGTGCGCCGAGGGCAGTGTCGAGACGCGCACATCGACTTCGTGCCCGGCCAGACGCAGTGCAATCCGGCCGTCCTGCGGCACGCGTTTTTCGGCGATGTCGAGCCGCGCCATGACTTTGATCCGCGACACCAGCAACGTCGCCAGTTCGCGTCTGGGCCTGAGCATCTCGCGCAACTGACCGTCGACGCGCATGCGCACCGACAGGTATTGCTCGAAGGTTTCCAGATGGACGTCCGAAGCCTGCGCGCGCACCGCCTCGCTGAGCAGCGCGTTGATCAGGCGGATCACCGGCGCATCACCTTGTTGTTCGAGCAGGTCGGCGGTTTGCGGCACCTGCTCGGCGAGGCTGAGCAGATCCAGTTCATCGTCCAGCCCCTGCGCGACCTGTTGCGCGGCGCTCTGACCTTCGCGATAAGTCGCGGCCAGACGCGCGGCAAAAGGCTCTGGCTCAAGCACCTCGATTGACAGTTCGCGAGCACATAAGCGACGCACTTCGGCCAGCGCGGTCAGCGACGTGTCGGCACGAATGAGCAGACGCGAGCCCGCAGCGTCCAGCAGCACGCCAAACCGCCGGGCGAAACCGAACGGCAGGATTTCCAGCGGAGCACTCATGGCGCCACCGTCGCGGGCTCAAACAAATGCCGCGCCTCAGCCGGCAGCAACAGCGAGTTGCTCTCCCCGGCCTTGGGCTGACTTAGGTCGCGCAAGGTGTCGTAACGCTGCTGGCTGATCCCCGAGAGATCTTCGCGGCTGCGCACGATGGTCGGGCGCAGGAATACCATCAGATTGCTTTTGGTCTGGGTGTCGCGGCTCCAGCGAAACAGCGCGCCGAGATAGGGAATGTCGCGCAGCAGCGGCACACCGCTTTTCTGCGTGCGCACGCTGTCGCGGATCAGCCCGCCAATCACAATGATTTCGCCATCGTCGGCGAGAATCGTGCTTTTCAGCGCGCGCTTGTTGGTGATCAGATCCGAGGAATCGATGCCCGACACTGAAGGCGCGATGTCCGAGACTTCCTGCTCGACTTCCAGACGCAGGGTCGAGCCTTCGTTGATGTAAGGTTTGATCTTCAGGCTGATGCCGACGTCCTTGCGCTCGACCGTGGTGAACGGGTTATCCGCCCCGCTGCTGTTGGTCGAGTAGGAGCCGGTCTTGAACGGCACGTTCTGCCCGACGATGATTTCCGCTTGCTGATTGTCGAGGGTCAGCAGGCTCGGCGTGGACAGCAGATTGCTCCGCGTATTGCTCGCCAGCGCCGAAATCAACGCGCCGAAACGGTCGCCGCCCAACTGCAGAATCGCGCCGTCGGGCGCCGATTTTTTCTCGTCGAACTTCAAGCCACCGACGATGGGAATGTCGGTGCCGGGAAAGTTGATAAAGCCCTTCGCGTCGCCCGTACTCAAGCCCCACTGCACGCCCACGGCATCGGCGATGTCGCCGGAGATTTCGACAATGGCGGCGTGGATCAGCACTTGCGCGCGCGGCTGATCGAGCTCGCGGACGATGTTCTCGATGGTTCTGACCTGAGCCGGATCGGCGATCAGCACCAGCGCATTCTGACTTTCGTCGGCCTTGAGCATGAACGGCGTTGCGGCGGACGCTTCTTTGCCGCTGCCAGATGTGGGTTGTTTGCGATTCTGGCCCATGCTTTCCAGCACCTGCGCGAGTTGCTTGGCATCGCTGTGGCGCAAACGGATGACCCGCGCGGTGTCGAGACTGGCGGTGGCCGGCACGTCGAGTTGGCGAATCAGCTCGGTCAAACGCTGGCGCACGGCGAGCGGGCCGATGACGATCAAGCGATTGGATCTGACGTCGGCCAGCACTTGAATCAGCGAGTCGACATTGCGCTTGCCCAGCGAGGATTCGATCACCGTGGCGACGTCGCTGGCCTGGGCAAAACGCAGCGCTACCACAGCGTGCTGATCTTGCTGCCCGCCGTCGAGTTGGCGCACCACTTGGGCGATGCGTTTGACGTTGGCGCCGGTGTCGGTGATCACCAAGGCATTGGCCGAAACGGACGGGCCTAGGTAGCCGTTGGCCGACACCAACGGGCGAATCAGCGCAGACAGATCGGCGGCGCTGCTGGTGTTCAGTTCGATGACTTGGGTGATGAATTGCGCGGGGGTGGCGCGCTCGCTGGCCGATTGACCGGCACGGGTTTTCACGTCTGCCACGGGAGTGATGAGGATGCGGTCGCCCTCATCGATCACCGTGAAGTTGTGCGCGTCCAGCACCGAGTAGAACAAGCGCCGCACGCCCTCACGATCCAGCGCCTGACGGGACATGACGGTGACGCGTCCCGACACACGCGGGTCGAGCACCACGGTGGTGCCGAGGATCGCCGAGATCTCTTCGACGATGTCGCGCAGTTCGGCCTGATTCATCGCCAACTGCCAGCGCTGTTCCTCGGCGTACGCAGGGCGATTGAGGAGCGGCGTCGCCAGCACGGCGCAAACCAACAAGGTGCGCAGAGCGTGCGCGCCGTTCAAGTTGTTCATCAATGAGATCACTCTGACTGCCCGTTCAGCGGGCGAAGAAAACGTGCGGAAATGTCTGCGGCGGGTGCATCGACGGACGCAGGCGAGTGCTTGAGGAATACGCTGGCAGAGGGCGCGAGAAGCAATGATTCCTCCCGCCCCTTGTTCCACAGCACCACGTGTTGTGCCTCGACTCGACGCAATACGCTGCCGCCCGGCAAGTCGTCGCCAACCCGATATAACCGCGCACCTTGCGCAGCGCTTATCAGGGCTTTCGACAGGCCACTGTCGACGGCGAACGTCGCTTGCAGGGTCAGCGATTCGGCGCTTGGTCGAAGTGCGCTGGGCGCGGCGAGCCCGAACACCGTTGCCACTGCGGCGGTGTTCAAAGGTGCAGGTGCCGTCGGCATAGGCACAGCGACCGGCGCGGGAAGACGTTGCGCACTGCGAAACGCCCACTCCTGCCAAGCGAGAAACGCTGCACAGGCGAACGGCAGCGCCCACAGTCCCAACAGCAAAAAAAATCTCACCGGCGGTTCATCCGATACGCCCACAGGCCTGGCGAACGCGCGAGCGCCACGACATGCGTCGCAGCACGCGGTAACCGCGCAGCTCGTGCAGAATCACCGCGCCAATGTGCATCGCTACCAGCACTGCCAACGCGGTGCAGGCCCAGATGTGCAGCACGAAAAAGCCGTCTGTCAGCGCCACATCGCTCAGCGGCTGCGGGAATTCGAACAGGCCGAACACAGGGATCGGTCGATCCATCATCAGCACCCCGCTCACCAGCACCACTGCCACCAGCAAATAGATCAGCCGATGGACAAACATCGCGAGCATTTTTGCCGAGGAAAACTGCGCCATGCGCTCATGTCGCAGGTGGCTGACAAACACCACCAGCCGCCAGCAGAACACCGGGATGAACAGCGTGGTCAGCGACACATTGACGCCGGCCACCCACTGTTTGGTGTCATTGGCCACATTGACGTTGGCCACATAAAACCCGGTGACCAGCGTCCACAGAATCACCGCCGCCGACACCCAGTGCAGCAGCATTTGTTGCTTGGAATAAATTGAAAGCGTCATTCGAATCGCCCCTGAAAATCATCAGCGGTCAGACGACCTCGGTGGTCGTCTGACGCAATTACACGGGACGAGCCTTAGAGCTTGTTCCACGCCGCATGCGAGTGCTCGCCGACGCCCGGTTCGAAACCGTTCGCCTCAGGCTTGTACTGCTTGCAATAGCCGGATGCCGGGAACGGCTTGCACTCGAAGACCTCGTTGGTTTTCGGTTGCAGCACCTTGGTGCCGGCGGTGTAGTCGCTGAGACCTTCCGGGAACAGGAAGTCGTAATCGGCACCGGCGCCTTCACCGGTGACGTTGACAGGCTGGGTGTCCTGACGGGTGGTGCGGCCATCCAGCGTGGTGCCAACCAGGGTCAGCGTGTGCGGGCCGGGGTTGCTGCGGATGTCCATGGCCAGCCAGGTTGCACCGCTGTCCGCTTGCGCGGTGGTGGTGCCGACCAGCCTGTTCTGCTCGTTGAACAGGTTGGCTTCGACGTTCATTTTGCGGTTCGACATCAGGCTGAAATCGACTTTGGTTTTACCTTTGTCGAGCACGTATTCGGCTTGTTGCGAGGCCACCGACAGACGCGCGGCGGCGTCTTCTTTCATCAGCAGTTGCACTTCGTAGCGGACAACGCCGCTGTCTTTTTGTGCGTACAGCGTGTTGCTGCCGCGAATCGCTTCGATGTTGCCGTTTTCATCACGAACGCCGGCGCGGATCAGGGTCTGCGACTGGTTGATCTGCTCGGCGAGTTTGAACGACCAGTTTTGCGGCTCGGCGTCTTCAGCGTTGTCGATCGAGATTTCGACGCTGTAAGGCGCGCTCTCACCCTCTGCGGTAAAGGCGCGGGCCTTGACCTTGTCGCCGGTCAGCAGTGGCGTCGATGGTGCGATGGCGCCGACGGACGACCAGCCACCTGGCAGGGACGGCTCGGCAATGATGTTTACGTCGAGGACATTGTGGAAGGCCATTTTGGTATCACTGACGCCCCAGATCGCGAGGATCACGTGCTGACCGTTTTTGTCTTCCGGGATACTGCAGCGATGCCTGGTGCCTGGCACAGGCATCTGAAAATCACCCGCGACCTCGCAAAAAGGCGTGCTCTCGAACGAAGTGCGTTTCAACGCTTCATTCGGGTTCCAGCCGTTACGGGTAATGAAATATTGGTGGTATTCAACCGGGTGTGGCGCTTCGTAATGCCACTGGAAATCCAGCGTGCGCTCTTTGATGTCGGTCAGCTGCCAGCGTGTCGCGGACTGCACGTCCAGAGCAGTGAACAGTTCATTGCCACCGCTAGCGATCCTGCCATCTACCGGCCCTTGGCCCTTGTCACCACCCACACCGGCCGGGAAACCCTGAAAGGTTTCGCCAACACTTTGTGGCTCGTATTGCGCACCACCACAACCGGTGTTTACTCCCTTCTGGCACAGCAACGCGCGCGATGGCGGCACCTCTACATAACCATGAGCTACTGCGCCCGAAGAACCCAGCATGGCCGACAGTAAAATCAACGAAGAAGTGCATGTCGCCAATGCACTCCTTTTAAAATTTGGTTTTTTCATTGTTATTCCAGGCTCATATCAAATAAGCGAGCCTGGCATCGCGCCAGGCTCTAATACGGTGCTCGACCCCATGCCGAACACACGCCTGAAACCTTACGTGGATAGGGAAAACTTCTATGTAGGAGTAATCACCGGGTGTAGCAGGAATAGTCGCCACGGAAACTAATCCGACAACTAAAGAAAGAATTCTTACAACAGGAAACTATTCATCCTCACCCTCAAGAGCCCCTCACCCAAGCTCCCTCCGAAGGGATAAGAGAATGATTGAGTGACATTACACGCATAAAAAAACCTGCCCCGCATGACACGGGGCAGGTTTTTTTGTACAGACGTTGCAGCGTTATTCGTGGTACTGCGCCGACAACTCATGCACCGCACGCAGGAAAGCGCCGGCGTGTTCCGGATCGACTTCCGGGGTGATGCCATGGCCGAGGTTGAACACGTGACCGCTGCCCTTGCCGTAGCTGGCCAGAATACGTCCGACTTCGGTGCGGATCGCTTCCGGTTTTGCGTAAAGCACGGTCGGATCCATGTTGCCTTGCAGGGCAACCTTGTCGCCAACGCGGGCGCGGGCGTTGCCGATGTCGCACGTCCAGTCCAGGCCCAGTGCGTCAGCACCTGCGTCGGCGATGCTTTCCAGCCACAGGCCGCCGTTTTTGGTGAAGAGGATCACTGGCACTTTGCGACCGTCGTTTTCGCGGATCAGACCGCTGACGATTTTCTTCATGTAGGCCAGCGAGAATTCCTGATACGCCGCCGCCGACAGGTTACCGCCCCAGGTATCGAAGATCTGCACCGCTTGCGCGCCGGCCATGATCTGGCCGTTGAGGTACGAGGTCACCGATTGCGCCAGTTTATCCAGCAGCAGGTGCATGGCTTGCGGGTTGTCGTAGAGCATCGCTTTGGTCTTGCGGAAGTCTTTCGACGAGCCGCCTTCAACCATGTAGGTCGCCAAAGTCCACGGACTGCCGGAGAAGCCGATCAGCGGCACACGGCCGTTCAATTCGCGACGGATGGTGCTGACCGCGTCCATGACGTAGCCGAGGTCTTTGTGCGGATCAGGGATCGGCAGGGCTTCGATGTCGGCGAGAGTGCTGACGACTTTTTTGAAGCGCGGACCTTCACCGGTCTCGAAGTACAGGCCTTGACCCATGGCATCGGGGATGGTGAGGATGTCGGAAAACAGGATCGCCGCGTCCAGTTGTGGATAGCGGTCGAGCGGTTGCATGGTGACTTCGCAGGCGAACTCCGGATTCATGCACAGGCTCATGAAATCACCGGCCTGGGCGCGGCTGGCGCGGTATTCCGGCAAGTAGCGACCGGCCTGACGCATCATCCACACAGGGGTGACGTCTACGGGTTGCTTGAGCAGGGCGCGGAGGAAACGGTCGTTCTTCAGGGCAGTCATGTCGGCATCCGGAAAAAAAGTGCGGGCATTTTCTCAGAGCGCGACGCAAAAGGCACGGATGCAGGTCAGCCTTTTGTCTATCGGGTCAATTTATTGCGCAATGATCGTTCCCACGCTCTGCGTGGTAATGCCTCCTGTGACGCTCTGCGTCACGCTTTTGGGGACGCAGAGCGCCCCCGGCTGCATTCCCACGCAGAGCGTGGGAACGATCAAATTTGCAGCACCCAAAAACAACTGTAGGAGTGAGCCTGCTCGCGATGGCGGAGTATCAGCCAATGCATCAGGTGACTGATCTACCGCCATCGCGAGCAGGCTCACTCCTACAAGAGATTGCGTTGTTTTTTAGACACCCAGGTAATCAAGGATCCCTTCGGCGGCGTTGCGGCCTTCGAAGATCGCCGTTACCACCAGGTCGGAACCGCGCACCATGTCGCCACCGGCAAAGATTTTCGGGTTGCTGGTCTGGTGCTTGTACTGACCTTGCTCAGGCGCAACGACGCGGCCCTGGCTATCGGTCTGGATCTCGAACTGTTCGAACCACGGCGCCGGGCTCGGGCGGAAGCCGAACGCGATGACCACGGCGTCGGCCGGGATGATCTCTTCGGAACCCGGGATCGGCTCTGGGCTGCGACGGCCGCGGGCGTCCGGTTCGCCGAGACGGGTCTCGACCACTTTGACGCCTTCGACCTTGTCTTCACCGACGATAGCGATCGGCTGGCGGTTGTAGAGGAATTTCACGCCTTCTTCCTTGGCGTTCTTCACCTCTTTGCGCGAGCCGGGCATGTTCGCTTCGTCACGACGATAAGCGCAGGTCACCGATTTGGCGCCCTGACGGATCGACGTGCGGTTGCAGTCCATCGCCGTGTCGCCGCCGCCGAGAACCACGACCTTTTTGCCTTTCATGTCGACGAAATCTTCCGGCGACTTTTCAAAGCCAAGGTTGCGATTGACGTTGGCGATCAGGAAGTCCAGCGCGTCATAAACGCCCGGCAGATCCTCACCGGCAAAACCGCCCTTCATGTAGGTGTAGGTGCCCATGCCCATGAACACCGCATCGTATTCGGCGAGCAGTTGTTCCATGGTCACGTCTTTGCCGACTTCGGTATTCAGACGGAACTCGATGCCCATGCCGGTGAAGACTTCGCGACGATTGCTCAGCACGGTCTTTTCCAGCTTGAACTCGGGGATGCCGAAGGTCAGCAGACCGCCGATTTCCGGGTTCTTGTCGAACACCACCGGGGTCACGCCACCGCGTACCAGCACGTCGGCACACCCCAGACCCGCCGGGCCCGCGCCGATGATCGCGACACGTTTGCCGGTCGGTTTGACCTTGGACATGTCCGGGCGCCAGCCCATGGCGAACGCGGTGTCGGTAATGTACTTCTCGACCGAACCGATGGTCACCGCACCGAAGCCGTCGTTAAGGGTGCAGGCACCCTCGCACAGACGATCCTGCGGACACACCCGGCCACAGACTTCCGGCAGGGTGTTGGTCTGGTGCGACAGCTCGGCGGCCTGAAGGATGTTGCCCTCGGCCACCAGCTTCAGCCAGTTCGGAATGAAGTTGTGCACCGGGCACTTCCATTCGCAATACGGGTTGCCGCAGCCCAGGCAGCGGTGGGCCTGATCGGCCGACTGCTGGGGTTTGAACGGTTCGTAGATTTCGACGAACTCTTTCTTGCGTTGACGCAACAGTTTCTTCTTCGGATCTTTGCGCCCGACATCGATGAATTGAAAGTCGTTACTGAGACGTTCGGCCATCTTCAAAACCTCATAACAGCAGCTTCAAGCTACTAGCTTCAAGCTGCAAGAAAATCACTCTGCAGGCACATCGCGCACTGCTGTTAACTTGCGGCTTGTAACTTGCCGCTTGCAGCTGCGTCTTTTATTGCGGACTCGCACGAGTACTGGAGAGCAGAGATTTCAAACTCGCCGCCTTCGGTTTGACCAGCCAGAAACGGCGCAGATAGTCATCGAGGTTTTCGGCGAGTTCACGACCCCACTCGCTGTCGGTTTCCGCGACGTACTCGTTCAGCACGTTTTGCAGGTGGCTGCGATAGGCTTCCATCGCCTCGCCGCTGATCCGCTGGATTTCCACCAGTTCGTGGTTGACCCGGTCAACGAAGGCGTTGTCCTGATCGAGCACATAGGCGAAACCGCCGGTCATGCCAGAGCCGAAGTTGTAACCGGTCTTGCCCAGAACGCAGACAAAACCACCGGTCATGCCTTTGCCGACGTAGTCGTTGGCATCGCCTTCGAGGTACATGTTCAGACCGCCGGCGTTCCACACACCGAAGCTCTGACCGGCAGTGCCTTTGAAGCGGAAGGTGATCGGCGCTTTCGCCATGCCCTGGTTGCCGTGCTTGCGCGCGATTTCGCCGGAGATCCGCGCGCCGATCGAACGGTCGCAGTTGCAGATATCCAGATCAAATTCGGCGCCGCTCATGTCGTTGATCGCCGACGAGGCCATCTCGACCATTTTCTCGGCCAGCAGGCCTTTGTCGAACGGCGGGTTGCGCTCAACGCCGGTGGCGCAGTTGTTCAGGTGGCAGATACGCAGGTATTTGCAGCCCAGCGCGATCATTGGCGCAGTACCGAAGCCGAAGCTTTCAGCGCCGAGGATGGCTGCCTTGATCACGTCGAGGCCGGTTTTCAGGCCGCCGTCGGTCTGCACCCGGACTTTGCCGCGCAGGTCGTTGCCGCGCAGAGTCTGGTGGGTTTCGGCGAGGCCGAGTTCCCACGGTGCGCCGGCGTATTTGATCGAAGTCAGCGGCGAAGCACCGGTGCCGCCGTCGTAGCCGGAGATGGTGATCAAGTCCGCATAGGCCTTGGCCACACCGGCGGCGATGGTGCCGACGCCTGCTTCAGCTACCAGTTTCACCGAAACCAGTGCCTTCGGGTTGACTTGCTTGAGGTCGAAAATCAGCTGCGACAAGTCTTCGATCGAGTAGATGTCGTGGTGCGGCGGCGGCGAAATCAGGGTCACGCCCGGCACTGCGTAACGCAGCTTGGCGATCAGTCCGTTCACTTTACCGCCCGGCAGTTGCCCGCCCTCGCCCGGCTTGGCGCCTTGCGCGACTTTGATCTGCAACACTTCGGCGTTGACCAGGTATTCCGGGGTTACGCCGAAACGACCCGTCGCGACCTGCTTGATTTTCGAGCTCTTGATGGTGCCGTAACGCGCCGGATCTTCACCACCTTCACCGGAGTTGGAACGCGCACCGAGGCGGTTCATGGCTTCGGCCAAGGCTTCGTGAGCTTCCGGCGACAAGGCGCCCAGCGAGATACCGGCGGAGTCGAAGCGCTTGAGCACCGATTCCAGCGGCTCGATTTCACTGATATCCAGCGGCGTGTCGAGCGTCTTGACCTTGAACAGGTCGCGGATCATCGACACCGGACGGTTGTCCACCAGCGAGGTGTATTCCTTGAACTTGGCGTAGTCGCCCTGCTGCACGGCGGCTTGCAGGGTGTTGACCACGTCCGGGTTGTACGCGTGATATTCGCCACCGTGGACGAACTTCAGCAGACCGCCCTGCTGGATCGGCTTGCGCGGACTCCAGGCTTCGCTGGCGAGTGCTTTCTGCTCGGCTTCGATGTCGACAAAACGCGCACCCTTGATGCGGCTCGGCACGCCACGGAAGCTCAGGTCGCAAACTTCTTCGGACAGGCCGATCGCTTCGAACAATTGTGCTCCGCGGTAGGAGGCGATGGTCGAGATACCCATCTTCGAGAGGATCTTCAGCAGACCTTTGGTGATGCCTTTGCGGTAGTTCTTGAACACCTCATAGAGGTCGCCCAGCACTTCACCGGTACGGATCAGGTCGCCCAGCACTTCGTACGCGAGGAACGGATAGACCGCCGAGGCGCCGAAACCGATCAGCACCGCAAAGTGATGCGGGTCACGGGCGGTCGCGGTTTCAACAAGGATGTTGGAATCGCAACGCAGGCCTTTTTCGGTCAGGCGGTGGTGCACCGCACCGGTCGCCAGCGAAGCATGGATCGGCAGCTTGCCCGGGGCGATATGGCGGTCGCTCAGGACGATCTGGGTACGACCGTCGCGCACAGCTTCTTCAGCCTGATCGGCAACGTTGCGGATCGCCGCTTCGAGGCCAACGCTTTCGTCGTAGTTGAGGTCGATGATCGCCCGTTCGAAACCCGGACGGTCGAGGTTCATCAGTGAGCGCCACTTGGCCGGCGAGATCACCGGCGAGCTGAGGATCACGCGCGAGGCGTGTTCCGGCGACTCCTGGAAAATGTTGCGCTCGGCACCGAGGCAGATTTCCAGCGACATCACGATCGCTTCACGCAGCGGGTCGATCGGCGGGTTGGTAACCTGCGCGAACTGCTGACGGAAATAGTCGTACGGCGTGCGCACGCGCTGCGAGAGCACGGCCATCGGCGTGTCGTCGCCCATCGAGCCCACGGCTTCGTAGCCTTGCTCGCCGAGCGGACGCAGAACCTGATCGCGCTCTTCGAACGTGACCTGATACATCTTCATGTATTGCTTGAGCTGATCGACGTCGTAAAACGCCGAACCGTGATCGTTGTCTTCCATGGTCGCCTGGATGCGCAGAGCGTTCTTGCGCAGCCATTGCTTGTACGGATGACGGGACTTCAGACGGTTGTCGATCGCGTCGGTGTCGAGGATCTGCCCGGTTTCGGTGTCCACGGCGAAGATCTGGCCAGGGCCGACACGGCCCTTGGCAATCACATCTTCAGGCTTGTAGTCCCACACGCCGATTTCCGACGCGAGGGTGATGAAACCGTTGGTGGTGGTGACCCAACGCGCCGGGCGCAGACCGTTACGGTCGAGCAGGCACACCGCGTAACGACCGTCGGTCATTACCACGCCGGCCGGGCCGTCCCACGGCTCCATGTGCATCGAGTTGTACTCGTAGAACGCACGCAGATCCGGATCCATGGTTTCAACGTTCTGCCACGCCGGCGGAATAATCATTCGCACGCCACGGAACAGGTCGATGCCACCGGTGACCATCAGTTCGAGCATGTTGTCCATGCTGGAAGAGTCGGAACCGACACGGTTAACCAGCGGGCCGAGTTCTTCCAGATCCATCAGATCGTTGGTGAACTTGGTGCGCCGGGCCTGCGCCCAGTTGCGGTTACCGGTGATGGTGTTGATCTCGCCGTTGTGGGCGAGGAAGCGGAATGGCTGAGCCAGCGGCCATTTCGGCAGGGTGTTGGTGGAGAAGCGCTGGTGGAACACGCAGATCGCGGTTTGCAGGCGCTCGTCACTCAGGTCTGGATAAAACGCGGCCAGATCGGCCGGCATCATCAGGCCTTTATAGATGATGGTTTTGTGCGAAAAGCTGCAGATGTAGTGGTCGGAGTCGACGGCGTTGGACACCGACGAACGACGACGCGCACTGAACAGCTTCACGGCCATGTCCTGATCGCTCAGGCCTTCGCCGCCGATGTACATCTGCTCGATCTGCGGCAGGCGTTCAAGGGCCAGGCGGCCGAGGACGCTGGTGTCGATGGGCACTTTGCGCCAGCCGATCAACTGCAGGCCTTCAGCGAGGATCTCGCGGTTCATGTTTTCGCGAGCGGCTTCGGCCTTGGCCGGATCCTGGTTGAAGAAGACCATGCCCACCGCATATTGCTTGGGCAGCTCGACGCTGAAGGTTTCCTGGGCAATGGCTCGCAGGAACGCGTCAGGCTTCTGAATCAGCAGACCGCAACCGTCACCGGTCTTGCCGTCGGCATTAATCCCACCGCGGTGGGTCATGCAGGTCAGGGCCTCGATGGGCGTGTGCAAACGGGTATGACTGGGCTCGCCCTGCATATGGGCTCTCAGGCCGACACCGCAGGT
>NZ_JBIVMX010000047.1:0-44426 GCF_044753305.1 Pseudomonas sp. NPDC088429
TGGGGTTTCCCCATGTGAGAGTAGGTCATCGTCAAGATTAAATTCCGAAACCCCAATTGCGAAAGCAGTTGGGGTTTTGTTTTGCCCGCAGGAAAAGTTTTCACGACGCGTTGAGACCGTTCCGACCGTCGCAAGACCTGCCATTGGAGAAAAACGGTCTGAAGTGACCGGGCAGTTTTTGGTATGGTGCAGCTCGTTTTTTAACGGACTGATGTCATGCCCAAGGAACGGCATTAATTTATGTCAAAGAGTTGCTGTAGAAATGCCTGAACCTATCCCGATCAAGGATCACGAAAAAGAGACACGTCTGGTCAACAAACGGTTGATCGCCTGTGCTCTTTTCGTCTTTGCAGTCAGCTGTGCCCTGGTGGTGCGCCTGTACATCCTGCAAGTGGTCGAGTTCGATTACCACTCGACCATCTCCGAAAACAACCGCGTCCACGTCTTGCCGATCCCGCCCACACGCGGCCTGATCTACGACCGCAATGGCGTGTTGCTGGCTGACAACCGTCCCAGTTACAACCTGATCATCACCCGCGAACGCGCCACCGACGTCAATGAAGAGCTGAATGAGGTCATCAACCTCCTGCACCTGCCTGCCGAAGACCGCACGGTGTTCGACAAGGCGATGAAGCAGTCGCGTCATCCGTTCACGCCAGTGACCCTGTTCTATGAATTGACCGAAGAGCAGATCGCCGTTCTGGCCGTTAACGAGTTCCGCCTGCCCGGGCTCGATGTTGAACCGCAGTTCGTCCGCCACTACCCACTCGGTGCGCATTTCGCCCACTCGATCGGCTACGTCGGCCGTATCAACGAAAAAGAATCCAAGACCCTCGATTCGGTCGAATACCGCGGCACGCAATCCATCGGCAAGACCGGCATCGAGCGTTTCTACGAAGCCCAGCTGCACGGCCACGTCGGCTACGAAGAAGTGGAAACCAACGCCCAGGGCCGAGTGCTGCGTGTACTCAAGCACACGGATCCGGTACAGGGTAAAAACATCGTTCTCAGCCTCGACGTTCACCTGCAAGAAGCCGCTGAGGCGGCACTGGGTGATCGTCGCGGTTCCGTAGTAGCGCTCGACCCGGCTACCGGTGAAGTGTTGGCCATGGTCAGTAACCCGAGTTTCGACCCGAACCTGTTCGTGACCGGCATCAGCTCCAAGGAATATTCGGCGCTGCGTGATTCTATCGACCGGCCGCTGTTCAACCGCGTGCTGCGCGGTCTCTACGCGCCGGGTTCGACGATCAAGCCAGAAGTGGCGATCGCCGGTCTCGATGCCGGCGTCGTCACGCCGCAAACCCGCGTCTTCGATCCGGGTTACTACCAACTTCCGGACTTCGATCACAAGTACCGCAACTGGAACCACAGCGGCGATGGCTGGGTAGACATGGACGCCGCGATCATGCGTTCCAACGACACCTACTTCTACGACCTCGCGCACAAGCTTGGCATTGATCGCCTGCACGACTACATGGCGATGTTCGGCCTCGGCGAAAAGGTCTCGCTGGACATGTTCGAAGAGTCGCCCGGTTTGATGCCGTCGCAAGCGTGGAAGCGCGCCACCCGCCGCCAAGCCTGGTTCCCGGGTGAAACCGTGATCCTCGGTATTGGCCAGGGCTACATGCAAGTCACGCCGCTGCAACTGGCTCAGGCCACTGCGCTGATCGCCAACAAAGGCGTGTGGAACCGTCCACACCTGGCGAAAACCGTCGATGGCGTGGCACCGGTCGATGAAAATCCAATGCCGAACATTCTGCTCAAGGATCCGCGCGATTGGGAACAGGTCAACCACGGTATGCAGATGGTGATGCACGATGCGCGAGGTATTGCCCGGGCGGCGGCGGCCGGTGCGCAGTACCGCATCGCCGGCAAGAGTGGTACGGCGCAGGTGGTGGCGATCAAGCAGGGTGAGCGTTACAACCGCGAGAAAACCCTCGAGCGCCATCGCGACAACGCCTTGTTCGTCGGCTTCGCGCCGGCCGAGCATCCGAAAATCGCGATTGCAGTGATGATCGAAAACGGTGAGGCCGGTGGCCGAGTCGCAGGTCCGGTGGTGCGGCAGATCATGGATGCCTGGCTACTTGATCAGGATGGCCATCTCAAGCCGCAATACGCGGCGCCAGCCAAGGCGCCGGGCGATCCGCACGTTTGATCGATTACAGCTTCACAGCACAGGCTCACGCAAGCTGAGCATGTGCTGGAAGCTGTCGAGGAACACGGTCTCGGCCTGAGTCATCTTCTGCTCGCGATTCCACAGCAGCTCGATATCGAAATCCACTACGCCGTCCTCCGGTGGTAACCGCCAGAGCAGACCTTGCTCGACATCGCGCCGCACCAGATGCGTCGGCAGACAACCGATGCCGAATCCGGCGCAGATCAATCGGTATATCTCTTCGAAACTGGTGGAAGACGCCACGATCTTGCCGGTGAACCCTTGCTGATCGCGAAACAGCGTCAACGGCGATAGATTGCCGCCGAGCTGATCACTGGTGAAACTGACGAAGTTCTCCGCCGCCATTTCCTCAAGCGACAGATTCTGTTGCCCGAACAACCGATGGCGCTGCCCGCAAAAGTACGCGTAGGTCTCGCGAAACAACACCCGCCGTTCAAGCCGTGGTTGCGCGAGACGACATAGGCCAACGCCCACCGTGGCAGTTTTTTGCAGCAGTGAACTGATGATGTTCGAGCTGCCCATCACCTCTACTTCCAGCTCGATTTTCGGATGGGCTTCATGGAAGTCCGCCAGAAACTCATCGTAGTGCCGCGCCTGCACACCGCTGACCGTGAGGATGCGGATCTTGCCGACCACGTCATCATGGCGATGCTCGATCACTGTCCCCAGTCGTGAAATATCGCCATAAATATCCGCCGCGATACGCAGGACTTCCTCGCCGGTTTCGGTCAGATCGAAGCGCCGTCCGCTGCGCGCAATCAGCACACATTCCAGTTGTTCTTCGAGACGTTTCAACGCCTGACTCACCGCCGATTGGGTGATGTGCAAGCGCGCAGCGGCGCGGCTCATGCTGCCTTCCTGGCCGATTACCAGGTAGGTGCGCAGCAGATTCCAGTCCAGCCGATCATTGAGAAAGCGCCGACCGACCCAAGGGTTGGAAGAGGACATCACACACTCCATGTAGTAGCAGGGCTAATACTAGCGTTAAGTTTTTGAAAATTGACTAATCCTGTCACGAAAGCGATAAAGCCCACAAGCGCCACAGAGCGTGACCGTCAGCCGCCTGAAACCTGCCCAAAAAAACGATAAATACACAGGGTCCTTGCATGCACACCACCGCTCAGCCGCGTCGCGCCGCGGCCGCTGCCTTCATTGGCACGACCATCGAATTCTACGATTTCTACATCTACGCCACTGCCGCCGCACTGGTGCTTGGGCAAGTGTTTTTCCCCAGCGAAGATCCGGTCACCAGCACGCTCGCAGCCTTCGGCAGCTTCGCCGTCGGCTTCATCGCCAGACCGATGGCCGGGATGGTTTTCGGTCATTTGGGCGACCGTCTCGGGCGCAAGAAAATGCTTCTGGTGACGATGGCGCTGATGGGCTTGGCGACTGCCGGTATCGGCTTGCTGCCGAGCTATGCCAGCGTCGGCATATGGGCGCCGATCGGTTTGATCGTGTTGCGTCTGATCCAAGGGATTTCCGTTGGCGGCGAGTGGGGCGGGGCAGTGTTGATGGCCAGCGAACATGCGCCGGCCAAGCGCAAAACCTTTTACGCATCCTTCGCTCAACTCGGCAGTCCTGCCGGATTGTTGTTGGCATTGATCGCCTTCCGCCTCGTCACTTCGCTGGAGCCGGAAGAGTTTCTCGCCTGGGGTTGGCGTCTGCCGTTTCTCGCCAGTGGCGTGCTGATGATGGTCGGTTTGATGATCCGTTCCGGCGTGCATGAATCGCCGGAATTCGCCAAGGCCAAAGAGAACAACGAAACCTCGAAATACCCGGTCAAAGACGTGATCCGTCAGTGCTGGCGGCAGATTCTGTTCGCGGCGGCTGCGGTGACCATTGGCTCGGCCGGGTTCTTTTTCACCAACACTTTCATGATCACCTACGTCACCCAATACCAGGGCATTTCGCGGGCGACGATTCTCGATTGTCTGTTCCTGGTCACGGTGATTCAACTGCTCTCGCAACCGCTGTCGGCGCTATTGGCCGAACGCATTGGCGAAGGCCGCTTCCTGACGCTGGTTGCGTTGCTGTGCATGGTCACGCCATATCCGATGTTCCTGCTGGTCGGCACGCAAAACATCTTGCTGATGACCCTCGGCATTGCCGTCGCGGTGGTGATCCTGTCGGCGCTGTACGCAGTGATTGCCGGCTACATGACTCAGGCCTTCCCGGTGCATCTGCGCTACTCGGGGATTTCCATCGCCTATCAACTGAGCTGCGCGCTCGCCGGCGGCACCACGCCTTTGATCGGCACGCTGCTGGCCAGCAAATTTTCCGGGCAATGGCTGCCATTGGCGGTGTTCTTCACATTGCTCTCGACCGTGTCGCTGATCGGTGTTTGCGGCCTCGCTCGGCTGCGTGCCGCGCCGGTCGTTCTGCATTCCAACAAAGAGGTGTATTCGTGAGTAAACCTGCCCACATCGATCCGATTGAATGGCAAGCCCGCTGTGAGCTCGCCGCGCTGTATCGCTTGATCGCGCATTTCCGCATGACCGACTTGATCGACACGCACATCACCCTGCGTATTCCGGGGCCGGAGCATCATTTTCTGATTAACCGCTACGGGGTGATTTTCGACCGTATGCGCGCCTCGGATCTGGTGCGCATCGATCAGGATGGCAACATTGTCGACCCTGAATATGCGGGTCATCGGGTCAACGCCGCAGGCTTCGTCATTCACTCGGCGATCCACATGGCGCGCCCGGATTTGAACTGCGTGATCCACACGCATACTGCCGCCGGGATGGCCGTCGCCGCGCAAAAACAAGGCTTGCTGCCTATCAGCCAACACGCGCTGAAGTTCTACGGAAAACTCGCTTATCACACGTACGAAGGCATCGCGCTGTCGCTGGATGAACGCGAGCGTTTGATCGCCGACCTCGGCCCGCACCGCGCGATGATTTTGCGCAATCACGGTTTGCTGGTTGGTGGCTCGGGCGTGGCTCAGGCCTTTCAGGAAATCCACTTTCTCGAGCGCGCCTGTCAGGCGCAAGTGCAGGCATTGGCCGGTGGTTCGGAGCTGCATTATCCGTCCCACGAAGTCTGCGCGCACACCGCTGAACAGTTCGACCGCGATGAACAGGACAACATCATCGACCTGGCCTGGGCGGCCGCTTTGACCCTGATCGAATCCCAGCGCGAGTCCTATCTGTCATGAATACCGTTGCACTGTTGTCCCGCGACTTGCTGTTGCTCAAGCAATTGCAGGCAGCGTTTGCACGCAGCGCGCCGCACCTCACGGCAGTGCTGGCCGATGACCCGCGAGCGCTTGATGCACAGATCGCGGCTTGCTGGTTTCCGCTGCCGGGCAGTCTCGCCGCGTTACCCAATCTGCAAGTAATTCACTCGGTGGCCGCCGGTATCGATCATCTGGAGCACGATCCGTCGTGCCCGGATCTGCCGGTGTGCCGGGTGGTCGATCCCGGTCATCGGCAAGGCATGACCGAGTATGTACGTTGGGCGGTGATTCACTTTCACCGGGGATTTGATCAGGTGCTGCAACAGCAAAAACGTCAGCACTGGGAGCGCCCGCTGCAGCGCCCGGCGAGTCAGTTCAGGATCGGGATCATGGGTCTGGGATCGCTCGGCAGCGCCATCGCTGAGGATTTAACCAAAGCGGGTTATGACGTCCGTGGCTGGGCGCGAAGTACCAAGGATCTGCCGGGTGTGCAGACCTTCGCCGGCTCGAAAACTTTCACGGCGTTTTTGCACAACGTGGAGCTGCTGATCAACCTGTTGCCACTGACCCACGAGACGCGCGGCATCCTCAATCAAACCACGTTCGAACACCTGGCCAACGGCGCAGCACTGGTCAATGTCGGACGCGGCGCACACCTGAATATCGAGGATCTGCAACAGGCGCTGCAAACAGGGAAACTGCGCGGTGCGCTACTCGACGTCTTCGATCAGGAACCGTTACCCAACGACCATCCACTCTGGACAACCGCCGGTGTAACGATCACCCCGCACATGGCCTCGGCAGCTTCCCACGACTGCATCGCCGAGCAGATTGCGGAGAACTTCCGCCGACTGAATTCGGGGGAAGAGCTACTCAACAGCGCCGACAGAGCGCTGGGTTATTGATCCGCCAGGCACGCCTGCAAGCGCTCGATAAACAGTGTCTCGGCGCGGCTCATGCGCTGGTCGCGGTTCCACAATAAATGGATGTCGACATCGGCAATCCCTTCGTGAGGCGGCAGTCGCCAGAGCAATCCCGCCTCAACGTCCGCCGCCACCACATGCTCCGGCAGACAACCAATCCCGAACCCGGCGATCACCAGTCGCCGCACTTCCTCCAGGCTCGGCGAGGACGCGACGATGCGTCCGCTGAAACCCTGCTGATCCCGAAAAATCGTCAACGGCGAGAGCATTCCGCCAATTTGGTCGCTGGTAAAACTGACGAAATTCTCGCGCTGCAAATCGCCTTCGCTGACGTCCTCGCGACCGAACAATTCATGGTGCTTGCCGCAGAAAAACGCATAGCGCTGCCGCAGAAACAAACGCTGTTCGAGACGCGGTTGCGGGCGGCGATTGAGGCTCAGGCCGAGGGTCGCGGTTTTCTCCTGCAAGGCGCTGACGATGTCGGAACTGCGCATCACATCAACTTCCAGATCCACCCGTGGATACTGGCGATGGAAGTCGGCAAGAAAGTCATCGAACCGGTCGGAGAAGATCCGGCTGATGATCAGCAGGCGCACTTTACCGATCACTTCGTCGGCCGGCTGTTCGAGCAATCCGCCGACCTGTGACACCTGTCCGTAAATCTCGCCAGCGAGTTCGAAGATCTGCTCGCCGACTTCGGTCAGGGCAAAGCGCGGGCCACGCCGGGCGATCAATTGCCGGCCGAGTTGTTCTTCCAGACGCTTGAGTGCCTGGCTCACCGCCGGTTGCGTCAGGTGCAAACGGGCGGCGGCGCGGCTGATGCTCAGCTCTTGGCCGATCACGCGGAAGGTGCGCAACAGGTTCCAGTCCAGACGATCATTCAGCAAACGTTGTACATCGCGCTCAGCCATCGCGGCCTCGATTATAAGTTGGCGTAATAGTCGGAATAATAAATAGAAAATTGACTAATCATAGCCCCGGGACGATAAATCACTCCTAGACAGGCACCGCCAGAGTGCCTCGCCCCAGCGTTTTCCTCCTGCCAAAAAAACAATCAAAGGAGCCCGACCATGAAGCCCCAAGCTTCCAACCAGCCGCGCCGTGCGGCAGCCGCTGCTTTTATCGGCACCATGATCGAGTGGTACGACTTTTACATCTACGCCACCGCCGCCGCGCTGGTGTTCGGCGCGTTGTTTTTCCCTTCCGATGATTCACTGTTCAGCACCATGGCCGCCTTCGGCACCTTCGCCGTGGGCTTTTTTGCGCGGCCGTTGGGCGGGATCATTTTTGGCCACATCGGCGACCGCATCGGCCGCAAGAAATCGCTGATCATCACGTTGCTGATGATGGGCGTGGTCACCGTGTGCATCGGTCTGCTGCCGACCTACGCCCAGATCGGCGTGGCCGCGCCGGTGCTGCTGATTCTGCTGCGCGTCGTCCAGGGTATCGCCGTCGGTGGCGAGTGGGGCGGGGCGGTGTTGATGGCCGGCGAACATGCGCCGAAGGGCCGGCGCAACTTCTTCGCGTCCTTCGCCCAACTCGGTAGCCCGGCGGGTTTGATCCTCTCGCTGCTGGCATTCAGCGCGGTGACCCGTTTGCCCGAAGAAGATTTGATGAGTTGGGGTTGGCGCCTGCCGTTCCTCGCCAGTGCGTTGTTGCTGCTGGTCGGTCTGGCGATTCGTCTGGGCGTGAATGAGTCGCCGGAATTTCTCGCCAGCCGCGAGAAGGCGAGCAAGGAAACCCGTAAGGAACAAGCGCCGGTGATGGAGGTTCTGCGCACCGCGTGGCGCCCACTGTTGCTGTGCATCGGCGCCAACACGCTGGGCATTGCCGGGGTGTATTTCACCAACACCTTCATGATCGCCTACACCACTCAGCAACTGGCGCTGCCGCGTTCATTGATTCTTGCATGCCTGTTCGTCGTTGCGATCATTCAGTTCTGCATTCAGCCGCTGGCGGCATGGACGGCGGAGAAGATCGGCGCCACGCGTTTCCTGTGTCTGGTGTCGTTGCTGGCGATGGCCTCGCCGTATCCGATGTTTGTTCTGGTGAGTTCGGCGCAGGCGCCGCTGATCATTCTCGGCATCGCACTGGCGGTGGTGTGCATGGCGTCGTTTTACGCGGTGATCGCCGGGTACGTCAGCGGCATGTTCGAGACCCGCGTGCGCTACACCGCGATTTCGCTGGCCTATCAGATTTGCGGCGCGGTGGCCGGTGGTCTGACGCCGCTGATCGGCACCATGCTCGCGCACAAATTCACCGGTCAGTGGTGGCCGCTCGCGGTGTTCTACAGCCTGATCGCTGCGGTTTCGCTGATCTGCGTGTTGTCCCTCGCACGCCGCCATGCCAGCGCTCATCGCGCGGAAATGGCCTCAATCTAATCTCGGATTCCAGGAGCACCTCATGTTGAAGATCAATGGCGAACGCCTGTGGGCGAGCCTGATGGCGATGGCCGAAATCGGCGCAACCGCACGCGGCGGCAGCTGCCGTCTGGCGTTGAGCGATGAAGACAAAGCAGGCCGCGAACTGTTCGCCCACTGGTGCCGCGAGGCGGGCATGACGCTGAGTGTCGATGCCATCGGCAACCTGTTCGCCCGCCGCCCAGGCACCGATCCGAACGCGGCGCCAGTGATGATGGGCAGCCACCTCGACACCCAACCGGAAGGTGGCCGCTTCGATGGCGTGTACGGCGTATTGGCCGGTCTGGAGGTGGTGCGCTGCCTCAATGACCAGAACATCAAAACCCGCAAACCGCTGGAAATCGCGGTGTGGACGAACGAGGAGGGCGCGCGGTTTACTCCGGCGATGTTCGGCTCGGCGGTGTTCACCGGGATCATGGATTTGCAGGCCGCACTGGCGGTGCGCGACGCCAACGGCATCAGCGTTGCCGAAGAATTGCAGCGCCTCGGTTACGCCGCTGACCGTGCCTTGGGAGGTGCGGTGGATGCCTATTTCGAAGCGCATATCGAGCAAGGCCCGATCCTTGAAGACAACGCGAAAAGCATCGGTGTGGTCAGCGGTGGCCAAGCGATCCGCTGGCTCGATGTGCGGGTCGAAGGCATGGCCGCGCATGCCGGCACCACGCCGATGCCGTTGCGCAAGGACGCCTTGTACGGCGTGGCACGGATGATTCAGGCGATTGAAGAACTGGCGACGGATTTCGCTCCCGAAGGGCTCACCACCGTGGGCGAACTGAGCATCAATAAATCGTCGCGCAACACCATTCCCGGGCTGGTGAATTTCACCGTCGATTTGCGTCATCACCGTGACGACGCTATCGCCGCGATGGCACAACAAGTGCGCGCACGTTTGCAGGCGATTGCTGATGCGCGGGGGTTGAGCGTGACGATCACCCCGCACTGGATCAGCCCGGCCACGCCGTTTGACGCCGAGTGCGTGGCGGCGGTGCAATCGGCGGTGGATGCGTTGGGCTACGCTCAGCAATCGATTGTCAGTGGGGCCGGGCATGACGCGATTCTGCTCGCGCGGTACTGCCCGACGGCGATGGTATTCATTCCGTGCGTCGGCGGCCTGAGCCATAACGAGGCCGAAGACGTGCTGCCCGAGGATGTGCGCCAAGGCACCGATGTGCTGCTCAACGCCGTCCTTGCCCGCGCTGAAATATCCCGGTAATCCCCATTCCCCATGTAGGAGTGAGCCTGCTCGCGATGGGGCCGTGTCAGCCACCATCAACGTCAAATGACAGACCGCTATCGCGAGCAGGCTCACTCCTACAGTTGAAATCGGTCATTTTGAAGATTTGTATTAACTGACAGGAATCCATCCCATGCGCAGTTTTTTCCACCCAGAACAATTGCTCCACCATCCACGCAGTTACTACTCCCGTGGCCAGATGCGCACGCCGCAGGAAGTCCCCGAGCGCGCGCAGCGTCTGGTGCAAGCCGCGCACAATCTGGGCTTCAGCGTCGTACAACCGACCGACGCCGGACTCGCGCCATTGCTCGCGGTACACGGCGCGCCGTACCTGACATTCCTCCAGGAAGCCCACGCGCGCTGGAAGGAAATCCCCGAAGACTGGGGCGATGAAGTCATGTCGAACATCTTCGTCCGCGAACCCAATGCCCTGCGCGGCATCCTCGCGCAGGCCGCACGCTATCTCGCCGACGGCAGTTGCCCGGTCGGCGAGCAGACCTGGCGTTCGGCGTACTGGTCGGCACAAAGCGCAGTGGCGGGCGCGCAGGCGTTGATCGATGGCGAACCGGCGGCGTACGCGCTGTGCCGCCCGCCGGGACACCATGCGCGTGCCGAAGCCGCCGGTGGTTTTTGCTATGTGAACAACGCGGCGGTGGCGGCGCAGGTGTTGCGTGACAAGTTCGCCAAGGTCGCGGTGCTCGATACCGACATGCATCACGGTCAGGGCATTCAGGAAATATTCTACGACCGCGATGACGTGCTCTACGTCTCGGTGCATGGCGATCCGACCAACTTCTATCCGGGCGTGGCCGGGTTTGCCGAAGAACGCGGTGCGGGCGCGGGGGAGGGCTTCAATCTCAATCTGCCGATGGCGCATGGTGCGAGTGAAGCGGATTTCCTCGGGCAACTCGATGTGGCGTTGGCGGCGGTGCGTGAGTTTGGTGCCGAGGTGCTGGTGCTGTCGTTGGGGTTCGATATTTATGAACTGGATCCGCAGAGCAAGGTGGCGGTGACGCGTGAGGGGTTTGCCACCTTGGGTGAGCGGATTCGCGGGCTTGGGTTGCCGTGTTTGATTGTGCAAGAGGGTGGGTATCACCTGGAGAGTCTTGAGGATAATGCCCGGGCGTTTTTTGTGAATGGTGAGGTTTGGCAGATCTGAGTTTTGTGTGAGCAGATCGACCGCTATCGCGAGCAGGCTCACTCCTACAGTTGGTATGCGCTGCCCCTGTGGGAGCGAGCCTGCTCGCGAAGAACGATGACGCATTCCATCTGCCGGAACCCCAAGCGCCCTACGGTGCTTGCCATCGCCCTGACGTTAACGTAAAGATTGCCGTCAGGGCGCTGAAATAATAAAAGCGCAAAGCGGACCGCTGCGGAGCGCTTGATGACTCTAATAAAAACCACCGATCCCAAGCCACATCACGAAGCCCGGCTCGCCCGGGAAAAGTTGCATCTGGAAGGCCAGGTGCCTGACGGCGTGCTGCGTGCGGAGATCGATGCTTCGTGGCGACGCAGTCTTGGCCACGGTGTGCACTTCAACGGCAAACACGAGCTGACGCTGGAATCGACTGCCAGCCTCGACGTGCTGCTGGCAAGCAATCGCCTGCTGATCGACGCGGCCATGCCGGCCATCGATTACCTCGCTGAACGCCAAGGCAAAGAAGGCCTGATCATCCTCGCCAACTACGACGCGACCATCCTCGCCGTCGAAGGGCGCGCTGACCGGCTCAAGGGCAGTGGTCTGCAAGACATCACCCTCGGCGCCTGCTGGAGCGAGGCGGCTCGCGGCACCAATGCCCTCGGCACTGCACTGGTCGAAGCCCGGCCAACGCTGATCGATTGCGGCGAACATTACCTTGACCGCCTGACTGATTTTTCCTGCACCTCGGTGCCGATCCATTGCCCGCAAGGCGAGATTCTCGGTGTCCTCGATCTGACCCGCGAAGGCCCGCTCGGTCGCGTACATGACAGCACCGCGCTGCTGAGCATGGCGGTCAGTCAGATCGAAAGCCGGGTGTTCAATAACAGCTTCCCGGATCAGATTGTCTTGGCGTTTCACAGTCGTCGGCAGTATCTGGAATCGCCGTGGCAGGGCTTGCTCGCGGTCAGTCTCGGCGGACAGATTCTCGCGGTCAGCGCGCAGGCGTGTCAGCTACTGCGGGCCGAACGTTCGGCGCTGCTCGGGCGTCGTTGTGAAGAGTTTCTCGGGGTCGATGGCGTGCAATTGCTCAGTCGTTTACAGCAGGGCGGTGTCGGCAGTCTGCAAACCGCCAAAGGTGAGTTTTTCTACAAAACCCTGCGTGCACCCGCGCGCTCGGTCAACCTTGGCGGGCCACCGCGCAGCGTAGCGAAATCCATCAAACCACCACCCGATCTTGACGCGCTGGCTGGCAGTAATGCCCGTTACGTCCGTGCCTTGCGCATGGCGCGCCAAGGGCTGGCAAACGAATTGCCAGTGTTGCTGCTCGGCGAAACCGGCACCGGTAAAGAAGTCATCGCCCGCGCTTTGCACATGGCCGGCAGCCGCTGCGACAAACCATTTGTTGCGGTGAATTGCGCGGCGATTCCTGAAGGCCTGATCGAGTCGGAACTGTTCGGCTACCGCGAAGGCGCGTTCACTGGATCGCGGCGCGGCGGCATGATTGGCCGCTTGCAGCAGGCCCACGGCGGCACGCTGTTCCTCGATGAAATCGGCGACATGCCACTGGCCTTGCAGGCGCGGTTGTTGCGCGTGTTGCAGGATCGCAAAGTGGCGCCGCTCGGCGCCGGTGAAGAGCAGGACATCGACGTCGCGCTGATCTGCGCCACGCACCGCGATCTGAAAATTCTCGTCGCCGACAAACAGTTTCGCGAGGATCTGTTCTACCGCGTCAACGGCATCAGCGTGATGCTCCCGGCCTTGCGCGAGCGCGATGATTTCGCCGCGTTGGTCAGCCGTTTACTCAGCAAACTCGACGCGCCAAATGTGCTCCTGCATGACGACCTCGACCGGCTGCTCGCCAGCTATCACTGGCCGGGCAACATCCGCCAACTGGAAATGGTCTTGCGCACCGCATTGGCCATGCGCGAACCGGGCGACAGCGTACTGACGCTCGATCATCTGCCCGACAGCATGCTCGATGAACTGACCGCCAGCGAGAAACCGGCGGCCGGAAGTATTCGTGAGAACGAACTGGAAATGATCCGCCAGTCCCTCGACAGCCATCAGGGCAACGTTTCTGCCGCCGCCGAAGCGCTGGGCATCAGCCGCGCGACGCTGTATCGCAAACTCAAACAATTGCGCTCGTGATGCAGCGCCTGATCGTACGGCTGATCGACAGCCGCGACCCCGCCGCGCTGCAAGCAGCGTTGCGCTGGCTCTACGGTTTTGTCCGTCCGCAGCGGCTGGCGATTGCCGGTTTGCTTGCGCTGTCGGTGTGCGCCTCGTTGCTGGTGCTGGTGCAGCCGTGGCTGATCAAATTGCTGATCGACGACGGTCTGCTGGCGCGCAATTTTCCGATGCTGGTGATGATTGCAGTGCTGATGATCATCGCCGGATTGCTCGGGACTGCATTGTCGGGGATCAACCGTTTTCTGCACACGCGCCTGTCCGGGCGGATTCTGTTTGCCCTGCGCGACGACCTCTATCGGCACCTGCAAACCCTGTCGCCGAGTTTCTATGGGCAGCGGCGCATCGGTGACCTGATGTCGCGTCTGGATGGCGATGTGGCGGAGATTCAGCGCTTTGCCGTGGATTCGCTGTTCTCTGCGGTCTCCAGTGTGATCGGGTTGGTGGTCGCCATCGCGATGCTCTTCACCCTGTCGTGGAAACTCTCGCTGCTGGCGCTGGTGCTGATTCCCCTCGACGTGTTGTGGCTGCGCTGGATGCGGCGCAAGGTCGAGCGTGATGTGCGGCAGTTGCGCGAGCGTTCGGCGGACATGTCGTCGTTCATGGTCGAGACCTTACCGGTGATGAAGTTTATTCAATCGGCGGGCCAGCAGCAGCGTGAGGCGCGGCGTCTGGAACATCTTGGGCAGGGCTACATGAATCAATTGCTGCGCCTGCAAGTTACCGAGTTTTTTACTCAGGCTGTGCCCAGCACGTTGACCTCGTTGTCCCGCGCCTGTGCATTTTTGATCGGCGGTTATTGGGTGGTGCAGGGTACTTGGCAGCTCGGCGCCCTGATTGCGTTTTCGACGTATCTGGGCATGGCGGTCGGGCCGGTGCAGAGCTTGCTGGGGCTGTACGTGGCGATTCAGCGGATGACCGTCAGCCTTGGTCGGGTGATGGAATTGCGCGGCGAAGAACCGACCGTGCGTTCACCGGTTGCGCCGCAACCGTTGCCAGGCTCGGGCGAACTGCGTTTCGACAATGTGCACTTCAGCCATCCGGGGCGGCCGAGCACGTTGACCGGCATCGAAGCGACGATTCCCTACGGTTTGAAGGTCGCGTTGAGCGGTGGCTCCGGAGTTGGCAAATCAACCCTCATCGATCTGCTGCAACGGCATCACGATCCACAATCTGGCCGAGTGTTGCTCGGTGAGGTCGATCTGCGTGAACTGGATCTGTTCGAGTTGCGCCGACGCATTGCGGTGGTCAGCCAGGACATCGTGCTGTTTCGCGGCAGCCTTGCCGATAACCTCGCTTACGCAATGCCGGATGCCAGTCGTGAATCAATCGCCGAAGTGGCGCGGCTGGCGCAACTAGGCAGCCTGATCGCTTCGCTGCCGGAAGGCCTCGACAGTCCGTTGGGCGAGCGTGGTCAGCAGTTGTCCGGGGGGCAAAAACAGCGCATCGCGATTGCCCGGGCGCTGCTGCAGGATCCCTTGATTCTGGTGCTCGACGAGGCCACTTCAGCGGTCGATGAAGCGACCGAGCGCGAAGTCATTGAAGCGATTGACCGCCTGTTCGCCGGGCGCACACGCATCCTTATCAGCCATCGACCGTCGACCCTGGCCGATGCCGATCTGCGCTTTGAATTGCTCGACGGCGTGCTGACGTCGAAAACGGTGCTGCATGAAGCCTGAGTTGCGCATCGGCGTGGTCGACAGTGGGCACTCGGCTGCGCAACGGGTGCAGGTGATTGCCGGTCGGCGCTTTTCGTTGTTGGAAGAGGGTTTGGCTGAGGGGGATTTACGCGATGATCCGCTGGGCCACGGCAGCGCGGTGATCGAGGCGATCAGCCGTCGTGCACCGGCCGCGCAGATTTGTGTCGCGCAGGTGTTTGATCAGCGCGGCGTGACCAGTGCTTTGCAGATCGCCACGGCGATTGATTGGCTGGTCACGCAAGACGTTCGCGTGATCAACCTGAGTCTCGGTTTGCGTCAGGATCGCAGCTTGTTGCGCGAAGCCTGTGCGTCGGCGATAGCGCGTGGCGTGTTGCTCTGCGCGTCGAGTCCGGCGCAGGGCGCGGCGGTGTTCCCGGCGAGTTATCCGCAGGTGTTGCGGGTGACCGGGGATGCGCGGTGCACCGACGAACAATGGTCGTGGCTCGACAGTGCGCAGGCCGATTTTGCGGCGTGCGTGCATGGCACTTATCCGGGGCAATCCGGGGCCAGTCTGGGCTGTGCGGCGTTGAGCGGACATATCGCTGCGTTTCTGCTGGAGCATCCTCTGGCTAGTAATTCTGAAGTCGTCGAATGGCTGAAAGTAAACGCCCGGTATCGCGGGCCTGAGCGGCGGTTTGCGCCGTGACCGCGATCGTGATTCTTGGTGCCGGGCCGGCGGGTGCGGCGGTAGCTTTGGGGCTGCGGCGGTTGGGCTATGGCGTGACGCTGGTCAGCGAGTGGCGACGTTTTTCCGCCCTCGAAGGTGTATCGCAGAGAGTGCTGGAGGCGTTGCGCGGCGCGGGACTGCATCAGGCGTTAGCCGAGGCAATATTGCCTTCGCAACGGCAGGTGAACTGGAACGGTCATCAGCACGCGCAGAACATCGAATTTCTACTGGATCGGCCGACGTTTGATCGCGGTTTGCGTGAGGCTTTGCGCGCGGCCGGGGTTGAGCTGATCGAAGCGCGCGTGCTGAGTGTGAACTCCTCGGCGAAAGAGCATCGGATCGAACTGGATGGCGGCAAAACGTTGCACGCGGAGTTTTTGGTGGAAGCACGCGGACGGCAGGCGCCGGCACTCGGTAAGGGCTTGCGCGGGCCGGAGACGGTCAGCCTGCTCAATCGCTGGCAAGGCGCGCCGGGTATAACGGCCAGTGCGGTGGAAAGTCTTGAGGATGGCTGGGCGTGGATGGCGCGCCGGGCCGATGGGCAATGTTATTGGCAATGGACGGTGGACGTAGCCAGCGCTGATTTGCCGGGTAAGGCGCAGTTGCTCGATTACTGTCGTCAACGTCGCCAGGCTTCCTCGTTTGCGCAGGCGTTTTTTGCCGATTCAGCTGAAACCGAACTGCAACTGCATGCTCGCAGCAGCACGGCGATTTTGGCGGCACAGGTGTGCGGCGATAACTGGATTCGCGTCGGTGATGCGGCGATGGCGGTGGATCCGCTGTCGGGCAACGGGATTTTTCAGTCGCTGTCTTCGGCGTTGCAGGCACCGGTGGTGATCAACACGCTGCTGGGCAAACCGGAGCGGGCGGCGCTGGCGCAGCGCTTTCATCAGCAACGGGTGGAGCAGATGTTTTTGCGTTTTGCGCGGATCGGCAGGGACTTTTATGCCGATGAGCAGCGCTGGGCTGAACAGCCGTTCTGGCAGGCGCGGCGGCAGTGGCCGGATGCTCAGGTTGCGCATGCGGAGGCGGATTTTTCGGCGTTGCGGATTGAGCGGATGCCGGTGCTGCGGGATGGGTTTGTGGATGAGGCTGAGGTGGTGATTACGGCGGATCAGCCGTTGGGGGTCTGGCACGTGCAAGGGGTTGAGGTGGCGCCGCTGGTGAGGCGGTTGCGCACCGAGTCGGCGGAGCTAGTGTTGGCGGTTTTGAGTGAAGAGCAGAGGCGGGTGATTCGGGGATGGTTGCTGGGTCAGGGGTATCGGCCCTCACCCTAACCCTCTCCCAGTGGGAGAGGGGACTGATTGGGGGAGATTGGCGAGGCACACCGACTTAAGCGATCACCATTGAATCCATCATCGACTCGGTCTTTCAGGTCGATGCAGCTCACCAGACAACTCGGTCGGCCCCCTCTCCCTCCGGGAGAGGGCTGGGGTGAGGGTGCTGTTGATCTCTACAACTTTATCAACACCGACTTCAGCTCGGTGTAATGCTCAATCGCCGCATACCCCATTTCCCGCCCGACCCCGGACATTTTGTACCCACCAAACGGCAGCGCCGGATCCAGCGCGCTGTGGCAGTTGACCCACACCGATCCCGACTTGATCCGCGGAATCATCCGGTGCACCGCCGCCAGATCATTCGACCAGATACTCGCGCCCAAACCATAAGGACTGTCATTGGCCATGCGCAGCGCATCGGCCTCGTCATCAAACGGAATCGCCACCAGCACCGGGCCGAAAATCTCTTCCTGCACCAGCGAGTGTTTCTGATCGACATCGACGATCACCGTCGGTTTAACGAAAAAACCCGGCCCGAATTGCTCGCCACCACAAGCGATGGTCGCGCCACTTTCGCGACCCATCTCGATGTAGTTGTAGACGCGTTCCTGCTGGCGCGCGGAAATCAGCGGGCCCATCTCGACGCTTGGGTCGAGGCCGTTGCCCATCTTCATCGCGTTGGCGATGTCGCTGATATCGGCGACGACATTGTCGAAATGCTTGCGCTGCACATACAGCCGGGAACCGGCGCAGCAGACCTGGCCCTGGTTGAAGAAAATCGCACTGGCCGCGCCCGCTGCGGCGGATTTCAGGTCGGCGTCGGCCATGACGATGGTCGGCGATTTGCCGCCCAGTTCCAAGGTGACGCGGGTCATCGAATCCATGGCGATCTTGCCGATCTGTTTGCCGACAGCGGTGGATCCGGTGAAAGTCAGTTTGTCGACCAACGGGTTGTGCGTCAGCGCCGACCCGGCAGTGATCCCGGTGCCGGTGACCACGTTGAACACGCCCTCCGGGTAACCCGCTTCCAGCACCAGTTCGGCCAGTTTCAGCGCGGTCAGTGGCGTCTCATCGGCGGGTTTGAGCACCACGGTGCAACCGGTGGCCAGCGCCGGGCCGAGTTTCCAGCAGGCCAGCAACAGCGGGAAATTCCAGGCGACGATGGCGCCGACCACGCCGACGGCTTCGCGGCGAATGAAACTGTGGAACTGATCATTCGGCATCAGCGGCAGCGACACCTCGACGCTGGATCCTTCGATTTTTGTCGCCCAACCGGCCATGTAACGCAGAAAATCGATGGCCAGTTGCACGTCCATTACCTGCGCCACTGCTGCGCTCTTGCCATTGTTCAGGCATTCCAGTTGCGCCAGCAGTTCGGCGTCGCGCTCCATCAGATCGGCGAGTTTCCACAACAGGTTTTGCCGCTCGCGTGGACGGGTGCGGCTCCAGGCGGAATCATCGAAGGCCTGACGCGCGGCGAGCACTGCGCGGTCGACATCCTCCGGTGTGGCGCGGGGCACCACGCAGAGGACTTCACCAGTGGCGGGGTTGTGTAATGGCATGGTCTGGCCGTCGGCGGCCTCGACCCAAGCGCCGCCGATCAACATGCGCGGTGCGCGCTGGATAAAAGCTGAAGTGGCAGGGAGCAGATGCGGAAGGGACATGGCGAAGCCTCTTGTTGTTCGTTGTCGTTGAGAGGGCTTTCGCAATGGCTGTGCCAAATGCCTCAGGAAGGCTTGCGAGCCTGTTGTGCCGGGCATGAGAGGTGGATGTTGAGGCGCGCGGAAAGGTGAATTTGTCGCAAAACGCGACAGTCATTGAGATGCAAGATACGGATCGGATCAGGCCTGGCAGGCGCCGGACGAAACAGTGGCCGAACTGCTGTAGGAAGAGTCGCTGCGCTGTTGATTTAGGGCATCTGGTGGATTGAAGAGGTTCGAGCTAAGTTCTTTATCCAGCGGCTTATCGAATGTTGATAGGCAGTATTCGGCACTAAGGGCTGATGGGATCATCACTGCAGTTTTTCAGTTTTCCTGCCATGGAATTGGCAGGTTCAGTTCTTCACAAGGATGTCGATGAACAACAAAAGCATTCGATGGATAACCAGTTTAATGATGGGTATCGGTACTGGATTTATGGTGACAGGCGGAGCTTCGCTGGTGATTGGCGACGGTAGCGATGCCAACACGATTCGGGCAAGTGCAGCGATGGCTGTCAGTAGTTTTTTCGTACTTCTTGCCTCTTATGCTGTTGCCCTGTTCGAGGAGAAATCATGAGTTTTTATATCATCATGGGCCTATGGTCACTCAGCATGATTTTGCTGATCGCGTTTGCGTTTTGGTGGGGAAATCGGCTCGAAGTCGCTTCCCGAAAATCCAAGGAGTCAGCGGCCAGAGATTACGCTCAACGACCATGCCAAAGGTGTTGCCAGTCCTGCGGGAAATACCAGTTTCACCCTGACAATTCCGTCCGCTGACCCAACGCACCCGACCCCGCGACAACTATGCTTGTCTCACACTGCAACAGTTGTCGCGAAATTGGACGCCAGTCGACATCCCCGCCACCCCTGCAACGCAGTGATCTTCACGTAAATGCTTGATTGAAAAGCTTATCCGCAAGCTGGCACGCTCCGTGTATTGCTCATCACAGACGTTTCTCTTGCCTCCGTCGGCGTGACACCGCTGACGGCAGAAACCATAAAAACGATAAGCGACAACAATAAGAAAGCACCGTGCGAGGTTCGACGTTGATGAAGAGAAGACTCCGATCAGGCATGAGCGCCAGCCTGCTGGCCGTGGCCGCTTGCGTGGCCCTGTATTCGCCGCACAGCCTGGCTGCCCGCGATGCCCAGACCATCCTGAAAGAAACCTGTCAGGGCTGCCACACCCCCGAGGCCGACAGCGCCCTGAGCCGCATCAGCCACCAGCGCAAGACCCCGGAAGGCTGGCTGATGAGCATCGCCCGCATGCAGACCATGCACGGTCTGCAGATCAGCGATGACGACCGCCGTACCCTGGTCAAATACCTGGCCGACACCCAAGGCCTGGCGCCAAGTGAAACTGATGGCGTGCGTTACGCGCTGGAGCGTCGGTTGAACACCGTCGAACAATTTGATGAAAAGACCGCGCAGATGTGCGGGCGCTGCCACTCCGGGGCGCGCATTGCCTTGCAACGGCGTCCGGCGCAGGAGTGGGAACGCTTGGTGAATTTCCACCTCGGTCAATGGCCGTCGCTGGAATATCAGGCCATGTCCCATGATCGCGACTGGTTCGATATTGCCCGCAAAGAGATGGTGCCGCTATTGGCCAAGCGTTATCCGCTGGACAATCCAGCGTGGCAGAAATGGCTGAAAACCGCGCCGAAAGCCGAAGCGTTGATCGGCGACTGGAGCTTCAGCGGTCACCTGCCGGGCAAGGGTGAAGTCGCTGGCCTGATGAGCGTATCTGCCGATGGCACCGACACTTTCAAGGTCAGCGTCAAAGGCCAATACGCCGATGGCAGCGCATTCAATGGCGACGGCAGCGCGATCCTCTACAGCGGCTACGAATGGCGCGGCAACGTCAGCGTCGATGGCGTGACCATGCGCCAGGTGTTCGCCGCGCAGGGCAATGCGATGCAAGGGCGCATGTTTGAGGCCGAGCACGATGAACGCGGTCTCGATTTCGTCGCCGCCAAACAAGGCTCGCAACGTTTGCTCGCCGTGCAGCCGGGTTACGTGAAGGTCGGCAGCGAAACCGAAGTGACCTTGATCGGCAGCGGTCTGAGCGGCAAACCGAACTTCGGCAAAGGCTTGGAAGTTGTCGAAGTCGTCGAGCAAAACGCCGAGAGAATCAGAGTCAAAATCAAAACCGCCGCCAATGCCCAACCGGGTCTGCGCGCCGTCAGCATTGGTGCGTTGAAAGGCCCGAGCCTGTCGGTTTACAACAGCATCGCCTCGGTCAAAGTCGTGCCGGAATTCTCCGTGGCGCGGATCGGTGAGGGCGGTGGTTCGACGCCGAAAGTCCAGGGCCGTTTCGACGCCGAAGCCTGGGGCAAGGGCGCCGATGGCAAGCCGTATCGCATCGGCGTGTTCCCGGCGCAGTGGAAGGTCGAAGCCTTCGACGATCGCGCCAAAGAGGATGAGGACGTCAAGTTTGCCGGCACCATGCAGGCCGACGCCGGCGTGTTCACACCGGGCGATGCCGGGCCGAATCCGGCGCGGAAAATGTCCACCAACAACGCCGGCAATCTCAAGGTGATCGCCGCCGTCGACGATGCGGGGAAATCCCTCACCGGCGAAGGCCATCTGATCGTCACCGTGCAACGCTGGAACAATCCACCCATTCCTTGAGTTGGCTTGAACGCACACGCTTCAGACACTTTTCGGAATGACCGCAAGCCACGCCAAGCGGGGCCTGCACAGGAGGTTTGCAATGGGCGCTATCTTGAATCTGGTTGAACGTAATCTGCACGAAGTGCACGTCGACGCCGACCGCATGCTGTTTCACATTCCCAGCAGTTCGCTGTTTGCTAGCGATGATCTGACCGGCACCATCATCGACACCTTGCGCGGCCCCGGCTGTTCTTCGGAAGACCTGATCGAACGCCTCGCCGCGCGCTTCAGCGGCGAGGAAATCAACGAGACCCTGCGCGAGCTGATCTCGCTGGAACTGGTCAGCGACGGTTCGCCACTGACCCCGGACATCGCGGCCAAACGCGTCGAGCGCACCGCGATCAACACCGTGGTGCTCAACGTCAACACCGGCTGCAACCTGAGCTGCACTTATTGCTACAAGGAAGACCTCGACAAGCCGTCCGCCGGCAAGAAAATGGACGTCGAAACCGCCATCGCTTCGGTGGAAATGCTCTTGCGTGAATCGCCGGATGAAGAGCGTTTCACCGTGGTGTTTTTCGGTGGCGAACCGCTGAGCAATCGCAAGCTGATCGAGTACATGGTCGACTACTGCGAGAAGCGTTTTCGCGAGGCCGGCAAGTTCGTCGAATTCGTCATGACCACCAACGCCACGCTGCTGACCGAAGACACCGTCGACTACCTCAACGCCCACCGCTTCGGCTTGTCGGTGAGCATCGACGGGCCGAAAACCGTGCACGACCGCAACCGCATCACTGTGGGCGGGCAGGGCACCTACGACGTGGTGCGACGTAAAGCCGAGATGCTCTTGTCGCGCTACAACAGCCGTCCGGTCGGTGCGCGCGTGACGCTGACCACTGGCGTCACCGACGTCGAAACAATCTGGGATCACCTTTTCAACGAGCTGGGTTTTGCCGAGGTCGGTTTTGCCCCGGTGACCTCCGGTGATATCAGCAGTTTCAACCTCAGCAGCGACGAACTGATTGAAGTCTTCGCCAGCATGAAGCGTCTCGGTCGACGTTATCTGGAAGCGGCGCTGGAGCACCGAAATATTGGCTTTTCCAACCTGCATCAGTTGATTACCGATATCCACGAAGGCCACAAAAAAGCCCTGCCGTGTGGCGCGGGACTGAAGATGTTGGCGGTTGATCACAAGGGCGAACTCAATTTGTGCCACCGCTTTACCGGCTCAACGCTGCCGACTTTCGGCAACGTGCACAGCGGCGTGAAACAGGTCGAATTGAACGACTTTCTGTCGCAGCGTCTGGATCGCAGCAACACCGGTTGTGAGGATTGCCAGATCCGCAACCTGTGCTCCGGCGGCTGCTACCACGAGAGTTACGCGCGCTACGGCGACCCGACTCACCCGACGTATCACTACTGCGAATTGATGCGCGACTGGGTCGACTTCGGCATCGAGGTCTACACCCGGATCATGGCCAATAACCCTGCGTTTATCAGCAGCTACATCACTCCGCGCAAGGCTCACTGATATGAAACATCTCAAGGCAATCAATAACAAAGCGTTGAAGCTCGATCAGGCCGCGGAGGAAAACCGCATCGAAGAAGTGGTGGCGATGAGTTCGGTGGCGGGCTGCGCATCGACCACTGATCCGGGTTGGGAAATCGATGCGTTTGGCGGCGTGTCGTCGCTGTGCCAGCCGATGGAAGCTGACCTGTATGGCTGCTCCGATCCGTGCTGGTGGCCGGCGCAGGTGCCGGACATGATGAGCACTTACCCGGACTGGAACAAGGATGCCCAGGCGTCCAACGACAACTGGCGCAACCTCGGCACGGTCTTCCCCAAAGACAAGTGATCGCCCCGGACAAGAAGAAGGATTCCAGTATGCGTAGCATCAAAGCCTGCGGCCTGGCCGCGTTCGCCGCGCTGAGCGTCTGCTCGTTCAGCGTTCTGGCCGATGAAAACACCGCGCTGCAAGACGGTCACGAGTACATGGTGACCACTAATTACCCAAACAACCTGCACGTCCTCGATCTGGCCACCGACAGTCTGTACAAGACCTGCAAGATGCCCGACGCGTTTGGCCCCGGCACCGTGCAGTTGTCACCGGATCGCAAGACCGCGTATGTGCTGAACAACCATTACGCCGACGTTTACGGTGTCGAGCTGGACAGTTGCAAACAGGTATTCCACGCCAGCATCACCCAGCAACCGGGGGAGAAGGCGCGCTCGATGTTCGCGTTCACCGTCAGCCACGACGGTAAAGAGCTGTACACCATTGCTAACCCGACGCAGATGCTCAACGACCGTTATGAGGTGAAACAGCCACGTCTGGATGTCTATGCGACCGATGCCGGGATGAATGCAAAACCAGTGCGCAGTTTCCCGGCGCCTCGGCAGTTGACCATCATGCAAAGTGGCGATGACGGCACGCTGTATGTCGCGGGTGCTGATGTTTACAAGGTCGATGTACAGAGCGGCAAGTTCGACGTATTGATCCCCAGTCGCCATTGGAAACGCGCGAACTACAGTGCGCCGGACGTTCTGTATGTGTGGAACCAGCAGACCTTCCGCCATGATTTTTCGCTGCTCTATACCACGGCGAAATTCAAGGACAAGAAGCAGGATCCAGCCACCGCCGAATATCTGTACGGACTGTTCAGCATCGACCTGAAAACCGGGAAGACCGAAACCACGGACTTCGGGCCGCTGACTGAAATCTACTTCAGCGGCATGCGCTCGCCGAAGGATCCGAACCTGATGTTTGGCGTGCTCAACCGGCTGGCCAAGTACGACATCAAACAGAAGAAACTCATCCAGGCGGCGACGCTGGAGCACTCCTATTACTGCATTTCGTTCAATAAGGAGGGCAGCAAGATCTATCTGGCCGGGACGTTTAATGACGTGGCGATTTTTGATGCCGAGACGATGAAACAGGTCGGGAGCATCAAATTGCCAGGGGGGGATATGGCGATTACCACGGCGCAGATATTTGTCCGATAATCGGCGGCGTCCGCACTGACGTCATCGCGAGCAGGCTCGCTCCCACATTGGAATGCATTTCAAGTGTGGGAGCGAGCCTGCTCGCGAAGAGGCCCTCACAACCGCCGCAAAACTCAGGCCCCCGGCACCGGGCAACTCATGTCACCTTCCTCGCACTTCAAATATTCTTTCAGCGCCTCAACCCGCACTTTGGTCACACTCGTCAGGCAATTGCTGTAAATCAACGGATAAACACTCCCGCCCGCGACCCCGGATGCCGAAAACTTGCACTCCGCATCACGGAACCCGACCCACGCCCGCTGCGCACTGACCAACAGCTTCTTGCCCTCAGGGTTGTCCTTCAAGCGCCCGGTAATCTGCTGAGACACCGCATTCAACTCTTTATCCGCCGCTTTGAAATCCTGCCCGGCGCACTGGTTCATCGTTGCCTGATCGCTGGCGTTGGCGCAGTCGACGGCGGCGTGGGCGAGGGAGGGGAATAGTAATGGCGTCAGGGCCAGCAACAGGCGTGGGGACATGAGGATTCTCGCTATGTCGATAGAAAGTGTCAGGCAGTGTAGCGACTACGCCGAGCCTATTCAGGCGTACGCAATCTGGAGGCGTCAAGCAATCGATCTGCAGTCGCCGCAATTTCGGCGCCGTCATGCAGTTTATCCAGCCAGTGTTCCGGGATACCACGCTCGCCGTAATAAGCACCGGCCAGTTGGCCGGTGATCGCGGCGGTGGTGTCGGCATCATCACCCAGATTGGCGGCCAGCAGAATCGCAGCGGCAAAGCTGTCGGTTTGCTGAAAGCACCACAGCGCCGCTTCCAGCGACTGCACGCTGTAGCCGCTGCCTTTTATGTCCGCGTGGGTTTTGCCAAGGTAATCCCCGCGAGCAATCGCAGCGACTTTGGGTTGCGAGAAATTGGCTGATGGCAGTTGGCGAAGCTCTGCCTTGGTTGCGCCTTCAAGAGACTTGGCAGTCAGCCCTGCCAATAATTGGCAACACTCGATGGCTTCAGCTGCGGCGTGGGTGGTTCGTGAACTGTCGGCGGCAAAGGTCTGGATCTGCTGGGCATCAGGAAAGTAAAACAGCACCACCGGTGCCAGACGCATTAGTGAGCCATTGCCGGCGCTGTACGGATCGGTTGAGCCCGCAAAGGGATCTGACGTCTGTTGGTATTGCTCCAGTGCCCGACTGACGGTCATCCCGATATCAAAACACTCACCAGTCGAACTCAGATAACCCCATTGCCACCAGTTGAGGTAGCGGCCCATTTGATCAGCAGCATTGAATCCGTTTTTGTTCAGCAGACTTTCCGCCAGACACAGCGCCATCGAAGTGTCATCAGTCCATTGCCCCGGTTTGAGCCGGAACGGGCCGCCTCCGATCATATCGGTCAACGGTTGGAATGATCCCCGCGGTTTGAACTCAACTGTAGTACCAACCGCGTCGCCGCAAGCCAGGCCGAGCAGGGCGCCGCGATAACGTTCGGCGAGAGAAGGCTGCATGATACGTCCTTGTGTGGTTCGATCTCGCTGGAAACGGTAACAGCTTGGCCGTCGTAACGGTGGCTGGATCCACGCAATCAGCGGGCGGGAATTGCAGCCGGATGTTTCTCTTTTGCACCGGTTTGATACAACTTCACATTGGACATGTGGTCATACAAGCCTAGTGTTCAGAACAGGAGGTGACGTATGAAACCAGTACCCAATAGTTTCGAACGCAAGATTTCGCTGAAGGCGCCGCGTTCTCATGTCTGGCGTGCATTGGTCGACGCCGAGGCGTTTGGCCAGTGGTTTGGCGTGGCGCTGGAGGGCAGGCGGTTTATTGCCGGTGAATGGACGCAAGGGCAGGTCACGTATCCGGGTTATGAACACGTGTTGTGGAATGTGCTGATCGAGCGGGTCGAGCCGCAGCAGTTGTTCTCGTTTCGCTGGCACCCGTATGCGGTGAATCCGAAGATCGACTATTCCCAGGAACCGACCACATTGGTCAGGTTCGAGCTGCAGGATTACGAAGACGGCACACTGCTCAAGGTTTCCGAGTCAGGTTTCGCGCATATCCCCGATATTCGCCAGAAAGAGGCTTATTTCATGGACAGCCGCGGCTGGGAGGAGCAACTGAGCCGACTTGAACAGTTCCTGACCGAAAGTGCCAAGGCCCGAGCGCGTGACGGTGGCTGACATTTTCCAACCGTGGCTGCAGCGTTGGTCATTGGTGTCGGACGGCGAGCCGATCATCACTCTCGGCAGCCGTTTACTGCCGGTGCGCCAAGGCAACACCCCGGCGATGCTCAAAGTGGCGATGGACGCCGATGAAAAAATCGGCAACCAACTGATGTCCTGGTGGGACGGCAATGGCGCCGCGCAGGTGCTGGCGCATCACGAGGATGGCTTGCTGATGGAGCGGGCCATGGGCCGGCGTTCGCTGATGCACATGGCGCTGAATGGCGAGGACGACGAGGCAAGCCGGATTCTGTGTGCGGCGCTGGCGCGGCTGCATGCACCGCGCGCGACGCCACCGCCGCCGTTGGTGGAGCTGGGGCCGTGGTTTGCTTCGCTGCGAATCGCTGCGGCCCAGCATGGCGGTCTCTACGGCTTAAGCCTGGAAACGGCGGAAACATTGCTCGCCAATCCGCACGACGTGGTGGTGTTGCACGGCGACATGCATCACGACAATGTGCTGGATTTCGGTGAGCGTGGCTGGTTGGCCATCGACCCGAAGCGGGTCACGGGCGAGCGCGGTTTTGACTACGCCAATTTGATTTGCAATCCCGATCTGCCCTCAGCCACCAATCCCCAACGTTTCCGCGGACAGCTTGAGGTGATAACCGACGCCGCCGGGCTGGATCGCCAAAGACTGCTGCAATGGGTGCTGGCGTTCGCCGGATTATCCGCCGCATGGTTTTTGGAAGATGACGCACTCGAGCAGGCCTCTGGGCAGCTGAAAGTTGCGCAGATCGCCGCTTCCATGCTCGACGCCTGACACGTCTAAGGGTTTTCGGAAGGGTCGCTATGGCGAATGTCCTACACGCGATGGTAGCTATGTCGACTATTGCCGATTGGATCCCACGGTTAATCTAGCCACATCAACTGAGACACAGGGAGTGTTTCAGGATCACGGATGATCGACCATTTGCAAGGATCGCTGCCGACAGGGAGTCGATAATGGTCTTGGGAAAAACCCGCTTCGGCGGGTTTTTTTTTGCCTCTGGAAAATCACAGGAATTTGTGGCGAATGACATTGTGGTGAGGGGATTTATCCCCGATGGGTTGCGAAGCGACCCCCAAAAGAAGGGCCTGCTGCGCAGTCCATCGGGGATAAATCCCCTCGCCACAGGTATAGCGTCAATCAGGAAGCGATGAGTTGGCGCAGCACGTAATGCAGGATCCCTCCTGATTTGAAGTACTCCACCTCATTCAACGTATCGATCCGGCACAGCACCTCGATTTTCTCCTGACGCCCATCTTCGCGGGTGATTACCAATGGCAAATTCATCCGCGGTGTCAGTTCAACCCCGGTCAAACCCTTGATCTCAAACGTCTCCTTGCCCGTCAGATTCAGGCTCTTGCGGTTCTGATCGAGCTTGAACTGCAACGGCAACACGCCCATGCCCACCAGGTTGGAACGGTGAATCCGTTCAAAACTCTCGGCAATCACCGCTTTCACGCCCAGCAGATTCGTACCCTTGGCCGCCCAGTCACGACTTGAACCGGTGCCATATTCCTGCCCGGCAATCACCACCAGCGGCGTGCCCGAAGCCTGATATTTCATGGCCGCGTCGTAGATCGCCAGTTTCTCGCCGGTCGGAATGTAGATGGTGTTGCCACCTTCTTCACCGCCAAGCATCTCGTTACGAATACGGATGTTGGCGAAGGTGCCGCGCATCATCACTTCGTGATTGCCGCGGCGTGAGCCGTAGGAGTTGAAGTCCCGCGGTTCCACGCCTTTTTCACGAAGATACTCGCCGGCGGGGCTGTCAGCCTTGATGTTGCCGGCGGGGGAGATGTGGTCGGTGGTCACCGAGTCGCCGAGCAAGGCCAGAACGCGAGCGCCTTTGACGTCTTTGATTTCCGGCAACGGCCCGGAAATATCGTCGAAAAACGGTGGATGCTGGATATAAGTCGAATCGTCCTGCCAAACATAGGTGGCGGCTTGCGGCACCTCGATGGCTTGCCATTGCTCATCACCGGCGAACACCTCGGCGTATTCCTTGTGAAACATCGCGGTGTTGACCTGGCTGACCGCGTCGGCGATTTCTTTGCTGCTTGGCCAGATATCGCGCAAGTACACCGGATTGCCTTGCTTGTCCTCGCCCAGCGGTTCGCTGCTGATGTCGCTGCGCACGCTGCCGGCCAAGGCATAGGCGACCACCAGCGGCGGCGAGGCCAGCCAGTTGGTTTTCACCAATGGATGCACACGACCTTCAAAGTTGCGGTTGCCGGACAGCACCGAGGCAACGGTGAGATCGGCTTTCTGGATGGCTTTTTCAATCGGCTCGGGCAACGGCCCGGAGTTGCCGATGCAGGTGGTGCAGCCGTAGCCGACCAGCGAAAACCCGAGCTGGTCGAGGTATTGCGTCAGCCCGGCAGCCTTGTAGTAGTCGGTAACCACTTTCGAGCCCGGCGCCAGCGAACTCTTCACCCATGGCTTGCGGGTCAGGCCTTTTTCCACGGCTTTTTTCGCCAGCAGACCGGCCGCCATCATCACGCTCGGGTTGGAGGTGTTGGTGCAGGAGGTTATTGCCGCGATCACCACCGCACCGTTTTTCAGACGATAGGTGTGCCCTTCGTATTCATATTCGGTTTCGCCAACCAGATCGGCATTGCCCACCGCCACGCCACCACCGCCCTCACTTTCCAGGCGTCCTTCATCTTTACTGGTAGGTTTGAATTGCAGATCGATGAAGTCGCTGAAGGCTTGCGGCACATTGGGCAGCGACACGCGATCCTGCGGACGTTTCGGCCCGGCCAGACTCGCTTCGACGCTGCCCATGTCCAGCGCCAGGCTATCGGTGAACACCGGTTCCTGACCGGGCAGACGCCACAGGCCCTGAGCCTTGGTATACGCCTCGACCAGTTTCACCGTTTCCGGCGGACGCCCGGACAAACGCAGATATTCCAGCGTCACGTCGTCGACCGGGAAGAAACCGCACGTCGCGCCGTATTCCGGGGCCATGTTGGCGATAGTCGCGCGGTCAGCCAGCGGTAGGTCAGCGAGGCCGTCGCCATAGAATTCGACGAATTTGCCGACAACGCCTTTCTTGCGCAGCATCTGCGTAACCGTCAGCACCAGGTCAGTGGCGGTGATGCCTTCTTTTAGTTTGCCGGTCAGTTTGAAGCCGATCACTTCCGGAATCAGCATCGACACCGGTTGCCCGAGCATCGCTGCTTCCGCCTCGATCCCGCCGACGCCCCAGCCGAGTACGCCGAGGCCGTTGATCATGGTGGTGTGGGAGTCGGTGCCGACCAGGGTGTCGGGGAACGCATAGGTGCGGCCGTCTTCATCCTTTGTCCACACGGTGCGGCCGAGGTATTCAAGGTTGACCTGGTGGCAGATGCCGGTGCCCGGCGGGACTACGCTGAAGTTGTCGAAGGCGCTCTGGCCCCAGCGGAGAAAGGCGTAACGCTCGCCGTTGCGCTGCATTTCGATATCGACGTTCTGCTCGAACGCGCTGGGCGTGGCGAATTTGTCGACCATCACCGAGTGGTCAATCACCAGATCCACCGGTGACAGCGGGTTGATTCGCTGCGGGTCGCCGCCGGCCTTGGCCATCGCCGCGCGCATGGCGGCGAGGTCGACCACGGCGGGAACCCCGGTAAAGTCTTGCATCAATACGCGGGCAGGGCGGTACTGGATTTCCCGATCGGAGCGACGCTCCTTGAGCCACGCGGCAATCGCCTTGAGGTCAGCGCCGGTGACAGTTTTTTCATCTTCCCAGCGCAGCAGGTTTTCCAGCAGGACTTTCAACGACATCGGCAACTTGTCCAGATCGCCCAGGCTTTTGGCGGCATCCGGCAGGCTGAAATAGTGGTAGGTCTTTTGGTCAATCTGCAGTGTTTTGAGGGTCTTCAGACTATCGAGGGACGGCATTACGATCACTCCTTTGAATCCGCACGGCTACGGATTGAGGGGACGGGCAGAGCTATCAACGTAGCCCTGTTTTCATTAGCTGGCTAATAACTGGACTCTATGGGCAAGTCCAAGGTTCCGACATCGGCTATCATGCGCCGGTTTTCGTGACAGGCTTTGCTTCAACGCAAGGCTTGAGCATCGCGCAGGGGCCGAATGATCGCCCGCTGCCCAGGAGTAAGAATGAACACCCTATTCATGCATTGCCGGCCAGGCTTCGAAGGCGAAGTCTGTTCGGAAATTTCCGACCTCGCCGCCCAGCTCAACGTGGCCGGTTACGCCAAGGCCAAAGCGGCCACTGCCTGCGCCGAGTTTGTCTGCACCGAAGAAGACGGCGCCGAGCGCCTGATGCGCGGCCAACGTTTCGCCGAGCTGATCTTCCCGCGCCAATGGGCGCGCGGCGTATTTATCGATCTGCCGGAAACCGACCGCATCAGCGTAATCCTCGCGCACATGGCCGAGTTCCCGGTGTGCGGCAGCCTGTGGCTGGAGGTCGTCGACACTAACGACGGCAAGGAACTGTCGAACTTCTGCAAGAAATTCGAAGGCCCGCTGCGGAAGGCGCTGACCGGCGCCGGCAAACTGGTCGACGACGCCAGTAAGCCGCGCCTGCTGCTGACTTTCAAAAGTGGCCGAGAAGTGTTTCTGGGTATGGCGGACGCTGGCAACTCGGCGATGTGGCCAATGGGCATTCCGCGCCTGAAGTTTCCGCGCGAGGCACCAAGCCGTTCGACGTTGAAGCTGGAAGAAGCCTGGCACCACTTTATCCCGCGTGATCAGTGGGAAGATCGTCTGCACAGTGACATGACCGGCGTCGACCTTGGCGCAGCGCCGGGCGGCTGGACCTGGCAACTGGTCAATCGCGGCATGCTGGTGACGGCGATCGACAACGGCCCGATGGCGGAAAGCCTGATGGACACCGGTCTGGTGCAGCATTTGATGGCCGACGGTTTCACCTTCAAGCCCAAGCAACCGGTGGACTGGATGGTCTGCGACATCGTCGAAAAGCCTGCGCGTAACGCAGCGATGCTCGAAGAGTGGATCGGCGAGGGGCATTGCCGCGAGGCGGTGGTCAACCTGAAGTTGCCGATGAAGCAGCGTTATGCCGAAGTGAAGCGTTTGCTTGAGCGCATCGCCGATGGCTTCAAAGCGCGCGGGATCAAGGTCGATATCGGCTGCAAACAGCTGTACCACGACCGTGAAGAAGTGACCTGCCACCTGCGCCGTCACGACATCAAGAAACCAAAATCCCGCTGATTCTCCCTGTAGGAGCTGCCGAAGGCTGCGATCTTTTGATCTTGTTTTTGAAGATCCAGATCAAAAGATCGCAGCCTTCGGCAGCTCCTACATAGGATGCGGTTTAACGCTATAGATGACCGAACACCCGGCATTGCGCGACAATGCCGGCCAGTTTCAGGAGTAAATCATGAGTGAAATGATCGATACCCCGGTCGACGGCACCCTCGACGCCACCGGCCTTAACTGCCCGGAACCGGTAATGATGTTGCACCAGCACATCCGTGACCTGGTGCCCGGCGGCCTGCTCAAGGTGATTGCCACCGATCCGTCGACCCGTCGCGACATCCCCAAGTTCTGCGTGTTTCTCGACCATGAACTGGTCGGCCAACACGAAGAGGCCGGCACGTATCTGTACTGGATCCGCAAGAAACACGCGTAACCGCCAGGCAAACGCAAAACCAAATGTGGGAGCGAGCCTGCTCGCGAAAGCGGTATATCAGTCACTATGGATGGCGACTGATACAACGCATTCGCGAGCAGGCTCGCTCCCACATTTTTTTGTCTCGAGTCAGGCCTTAACCTGCCGAACGACTGATCCGAATACGCTTGCGCGCACTGCGCGTCAGGCGGATCGACAGCATCAACGCCGCGCAGCTCAGGCCAACGATCAAACCCTGCCACAACCCACTCGGGCCACGTGGCTCGCCGAGCCAGTCGGTCAGGCCGAGGGCGTAACCCACCGGCAAACCAATGCCCCAATACGCAAACAGCGTCAGAATCATCGTCACCCGGGTGTCCTGATAACCGCGCAGCGCACCGGCGGCAGTAACCTGAATCGCATCGGAAAACTGGAACAGCGCCGAGTACACAATCAGCATCGCCGCGATGTGAATCACCGTCGGGTCGGCGGTATAGATCGCCGCAATTGGCTCGCGCAGCAACAGCATCATGCTCGCCGACAGGCAGGCGTAGGCCAGCGCCGTGCCCATGCCGACGCCAGCAGCAAAACGCGCTTCACGCGGCTCTTCACGGCCCAATGCCTGACCGACCCGTACAGTCACGGCCATGCCCAGCGAATACGGAATCATGAACACCAGCGAGCTGACGTTCAGCGCAATCTGATGCCCGGCCACCACCGTGGCGCCGAGGCTGCCGATCAACAGAGCGATCACCGCAAAGATGCTCGATTCGGCAAACACCGCAATGCCAATCGGCAAACCAATCGCCAGTAAACGCTTGATCACCGCCCACTGCGGCCAGTCGAAACGGCTGAACAGTTCGCTCGAACGATAGGCCGGCGCCCAGCGCTCATAACCGGCCAGACCCAGCGCCATCACCCACATCACGATTGCCGTGGCCCAGCCGCAGCCGACGCCGCCCATCGCTGGCACGCCGAAGTGGCCATAGATGAAGATGTAGTTCAGCGGAATATTCAGCGCCAGACCGCACAGACCCAGCACCATCGCCGGGCGGGTTCGGCCGATGCCGTCACTGGTGCAACGCAGCACGTGATAAAACGCCACGGCCGGCAAACCACTGGCGATGCCGTGCAGGTATTGCATGCACGGGCCGATCAGCTCGGGATCGACCTTCATCAGGTGCAGCACCGGTTCGGCGGCCACCAGCATCGCGGTCGCGATCAGGCCAACCACCAACGCCAGCCACAACGCCTGACGCACGATCGGGCCGATCTCGCTGTGCTTGCCGGCGCCGTAGCGCTGGGCGACTTTCGGCGTGGTGGCGAGCAGGGTGCCGGTCATTAACAGAAACACCGGCACCCAGATCGAGTTGCCCAGTGCCACTGCTGCCAGATCCTTGGGCCCGACGCGCCCGGCCATCACCGCATCGACGAAGCCCATGGCCGTGGTCGCCAGCTGCGCGATGATGATCGGCAGCGCGAGGGCGAGCAGGTTTTTGAACTCCAGACGAATCCGCGCGGGGCGGGTCAGGGAGACGGCGACAGGTTGGTCAGTTACAGAATTCACAGGCAAAGCGTCCACAAAGGTTGATGCGCAAGGCGCCGCATTCTACGCCGCTGACGTTACAGTCAGGAAAAATCCTCTGTTGCGGATTTGTAATCGGGTAGGAGCTGCCGCAGGCTGCGATCTTTGGATTTTTAAGATCACCATCAAAAGATCGCAGCCTGCGGCAGCTCCTACAGTTAAACTGCCGATCCGCCCAAGGAGCCCGCCATGCTGATTGTTGCCGACGAAAATATCCCGCTGCTCGATGCCTTTTTTGCCGGTTTCGGCGAAATCCGCCGGGTGCCGGGCCGTTCCATTGACCGTGCGACGGTCGAGCAGGCCGATGTGTTGCTGGTTCGTTCGGTGACCAACGTCAACCGTGCGCTGCTTGAAGGCAGCAAAGTGCGTTTTGTCGGCACTTGCACCATCGGCACCGATCATCTGGATCTGGAGTATTTCAACGAGGCCGGTATCACCTGGTCGAGCGCACCCGGCTGCAATGCCCGGGGCGTGGTCGACTATGTGCTCGGCAGCCTTATGACCCTCGCCGAAATCGAGGGTGTCGATCTGACTAAACGCACTTACGGGGTGATCGGCGCTGGCGAGGTTGGCGGTCGCCTGATCAATGTCCTCAAGGGCTTGGGCTGGAACGTCAAAGTCTGCGATCCGCCGCGTCAGGCAGCAGAGGGCGGCGATTACGTCAGCCTCGAACAGATCATCGAGCAGTGCGACGTGATCAGCCTGCACACTCCGTTGACCCGCAGCGGTGACGGCGCGACCTGGCATCTGTTCGATCAGCAGCGTTTACAGCAACTCAAACCCGGTGCCTGGCTGATCAACGCCGCGCGCGGCCCGGTCGTGGATAACGCGGCCCTGCGCGAAGTGCTGCTGGAACGTGAAGACCTGCAAGCAGTGCTGGATGTCTGGGAAGCAGAACCAGAAGTCGATGTCGAACTGGCCGAACTCTGCGTGCTGGCAACGCCGCACATTGCCGGTTACAGCCTTGATGGCAAGCAACGCGGCACCGCACAGATCTATCAGGCGTACTGCGAGTTCATCGGCCAGCCTGCGAACATTCAGCTCAGCGACTTGCTGCCGGCACCGTGGTTGTCGGAAGTTTCCCTGCACGCTGACAGCGATCCGGCGTGGGCGCTGGCGATGTTGTGCCGTGGCGTGTACGACCCGCGCCGCGATGATGCGGATTTCCGCCGCAGCCTTGTAGGCAACGTCGCTGAGCAGCGTGCGGCGTTTGATGTGTTGCGCAAACAGTATCCGGTGCGACGCGAGATTGAAGGGCTGAAAGTGCGGATTGAAGGGGCGTCGCCAGTGTTGCGGCAGATTGTGGCGGCGCTGGGTGCTGTTTCGGTTTAGAACCGAGGTGGCCCATTCGCGAGCAGGCTCGCTCCCACAAGAGATCTTCAATGGATAACAGATCCTGTGGGAGCGAGCCTGCTCGCGAAGGCCGCACCACAAATCCCATGCTTGCAGCCAGAAAAAACCCGGCCAAAATGGGGCCGGGTCAGGAAGACGGTGGCTATATCACTCTTGTTCGGCAGGCTTGACCAATCGCTTCTCCAGTTCGCTGCACGCTTGCTGGATCATGTCTTCAGTGATCGGTACTTCACGCCCATCCTTATCAATAATCGAGCAACCCAGAGGTTGGCCGGGCTTGGTGCGGATCACTTCAATCTTGTCATCGCTGCTGTGTTGCAAGGACATGGCCTGTCTCCTCATCAGGTTATTCGCCAAGGTTAAAACTGCCACGTGACCGGGCTGTTACAACGCCCTGCGGTCTGTCGGCGGCGGCATCTCCACTCAAACAGAAATGACCGCTCGTCTCAACCCGAACTTTAGACCAATAGCCTCTAGGGGCTAGTCGTCACGGGCATATTTAACCTGACTCATTGTGATTTACAGAGTTCCACCCCATTTCAATGACTAGGCTGGCCCTATTCATCTGCGCAGATGTGAACCCGAATGATCTCGATGCTTTCCTCCCGACACCGGCGCGCCCTGCGTCTGACCAGCCATTTTCTCCTGCCCTATCGTTGGCAGGCCTTTGGCGCGCTGCTCGCATTGATCGTCACCGCCGGCATTACCTTGTCGATGGGGCAGGGCATAAAGCTGTTGGTCGATCAGGGTTTCATGACCCAGTCGCCGCATTTGCTCAACCAGTCGATTGGCCTGTTCATGCTGTTGGTGGTCGGACTGGCGATCGGCACCTTTGCCCGGTTTTATTGGGTGTCGTGGATTGGTGAGCGGGTTGTCGCGGACATTCGTCGACAGGTGTTCAACCACTTGGTGTACCTGCATCCAGGGTTTTACGAAGACAACCGCAGCTCGGAAATCCAGTCGCGCCTTACCGCGGACACGACATTGCTGCAGTCGGTGATCGGTTCGTCGCTGTCGCTGTTTCTGCGCAATCTGCTGATGGTCATCGGTGGCGTCGTGCTGCTGTTCATCACCAACCCCAAACTCACCAGCATCGTGGTGATCGCGCTGCCGCTTGTAGTCGCGCCAATCCTGATTTTCGGCCGCCGTGTGCGCAATCTGTCGCGCCAGAGTCAGGATCGCATTGCCGACATTGGCAGTTACGTCTCCGAAACCCTTGGCCAGATTAAAACCGTGCAGGCCTACAACCATCAGGTGCAGGACGAGCATCGCTTTGCCTCGACGGTCGAGCAGGCTTTTGAAACCGCGCGTAAACGCATCTTCCAGCGTGCGTGGCTGATTACCCTGGTGATCGTGCTAGTGCTGGGCGCGGTCGCGGTGATGTTATGGGTCGGCGGCATGGACGTGATCGCCGGGCGAATTTCGGCGGGTGAACTGGCGGCGTTTGTGTTCTACAGCCTGATCGTCGGCAGTGCTTTCGGCACATTGAGCGAAGTGATCGGCGAGCTGCAACGCGCTGCTGGCGCTGCCGAACGCATCGCCGAACTGCTGCGCTCGGAAAATATCATCCAGCCGCCCACCTCCGGGTTGGTGACGTTGCCTGAGCGCGTGCGCGGCGAGCTGGAGCTGCGGGATGTGCGTTTTTCCTACCCGTCGCGTCCAGAAAGTTACGCCGTCGATGGCTTGAATCTGACCGTCCGCGCGGGCGAAACCCTGGCGCTGGTAGGGCCGTCCGGCGCCGGGAAATCCACGGTGTACGATTTGTTGCTGCGATTTTACGACCCGCGCGAAGGACAAATTCTCCTCGATGGCGTGCCCTTGACCCGCCTCGATCCTTTGGATTTGCGCCGCTGCTTCGCCCTCGTCTCGCAAACGCCCGCGCTGTTCTTTGGCAGCGTCGAGGAAAACATTCGTTACGGCTGCCCGACGGCCACACTGGAGCAGGTCAAGGAGGCCGCGCGAATCGCCCACGCCCACGATTTCATCGAACAAATGCCTGACGGCTACCAAACCCACTTGGGCGACGGCGGCCTCGGCCTCTCCGGCGGCCAACGCCAACGTCTGGCCATCGCCCGGGCGCTGCTGGTGGACGCGCCAATCCTGCTGCTTGACGAAGCCACCAGCGCCCTCGACGCGCAAAGCGAACACTTGATCCAGCAAGCCTTGCCGAGCCTGATGCACAACCGCACGACGCTGGTGATTGCGCACCGTTTGGCCACAGTGAAAAACGCCGACCGGATCGCCGTGATGGATCAGGGCAAATTGGTTGCGGTGGGGACACATCAGGAATTGGTTGCCAGTAATCCGCTGTATGCACGGCTGGCGGCGTTGCAGTTTAGTGATGGTCAGGAAACGTCTAAACAACACTGATGAACTACGCCCGTATCGGGCATTATGGCGACCTGTATGGAATGCCTGGATGAGGACATGAGTCGTTACCAACCGCCATTGACCCTGACCACTCGAATGATTGCTTTGATCGCTGACATCAGCGAGCAAATCGGTCAGCTTTCGGCTTTGGACGATGGCCTTCAGACGCCTCAACTGCGGCGTGGCAATCGGATCCGTTCGATTCAGGCTTCGTTGGCGATTGAAAACAACACGTTGAGTGTTGATCAGGTAACAGCCGTCCTCGACGGTCGTCGGGTGCTTGGATTACCCAAGGAAATCCAGGAAGTACGTAACGCTTTTACGGCCTATGAAGCCATGCAGCAGTGGCAGCCCGGTAACAGGGCTGACTTGCTTCGCGCGCATGAGCTATTGATGCATGGACTTATTGATGAATGCGGGCACTTTCGCCGAGCGGGTGTAGGCATTTATCGCGGTGATCAACTGGTTCATATGGCACCGCCGCCGAGCCGGATATCGTCTTTGATGGATGATTTGCTGGCTTGGCTGCAGGGCTCTGACTGGCATCCGTTGATTATCAGTTGTGTCTTTCACTATGAATTCGAATTCATTCACCCCTTTGCCGATGGTAACGGGCGGATGGGGCGGCTTTGGCAAACCTTGATTCTCAGTCAGTGGCGACCGGTGCTGGCTTATTTGCCAGTTGAGGCGGTAATCAGAGATCAGCAAGATGCTTATTATGCAGCGTTGTCAGCGGCGGATCGGATGGCCGAATCGACACCCTTCGTCGAGTACATGCTTCAAGCCTTAAGTCTTGCGCTGCAAGAAGCAATCAGCAATGAGCCTTCAACCGACCAAGTAACCGACCAAGTAACCGACCAAGTAGCGATGTTGCTCGGCGTATTTGATGGGGCTGATCAACTGAGCGTAAACGAGCTCATGAGTAGCCTCGGGCTGGCTCACAAGGCAACCTTTCGCGCGAACTATCTCAAACCCGCACTGGCTATTAAATTGATTGAAATGACCGACCCCGATTCGCCCAGGAGCCCAGTACAAAAGTATCGCCTGACTGAACGGGGTAAAACGACAGCCTCCACATTCCTGTAGGAGCTGCCGCAGGCTGCGATCTTTTGATCTAAAAATGCCCGCATGAAAATGCGGGCATTTTATTTGGAGCAAGATCTAAAGATCGCAGCCTTCGGCAGCTCCTACAGTTCATTGGTCGTCGAAGTAGCGCTCATGCCAATCCACAAGCGGCTGTGGCGAGTTGAGTTTCTGGCCGTAGATCACCGAGTACGACAGTACGTTTTGCACGTACTGGCGGGTTTCGTCGAATGGGATGCTTTCCACCCAGACGTCGAAGCTCAGGTGATCGGCGCCGCGCAACCACTGGCGCACACGACCGGGGCCGGCGTTGTAGGCGGCGGAGGCGAGGACGCGGTTGCCGTTGAACTGGCTGTGCACCTGGCTTAGATAAGCTGCGCCGAGCTGGATGTTTTTATCCGGATCGAGCACTTGCTGTGGCGAGGCCAGCGGAATGCTGAACTTGCGCGCAGTTTCCTTGGCGGTGGCGGGCATCAGTTGCATCAGGCCGCTGGCGCCGACGCCGGAGCGGGCGTCGTCCATGAAGGCGCTTTCCTGGCGAGTGATCGCGAACACCCAGCTAGAATGCAGGCCACGCACCTTGGCTTCACGCACGAGAGTTTCGCGGTGGGCCATCGGGAAGCGGATGTCCAGGTCGTCCCAATACTGCGCCTGACTGATGGTGCGGATCGCCGGGAAATACCATTTCAGGTCATAAGCCAGTTTTGCCTGCGCGACCATTTCGTCACGATTGAAATGACGGCTGACGTGGTACCACTCGCGGCGACCGTCGACGATCTGCCCGCGCGCATGGAATTCCAGCGCACGGCGTACGCCAGGCGTGTTGCGAACCTTGTTGATCAGCGCCTGGCTCAGCACCAGCGGCTTGTTGTTCAACGAATACGGCGATTGCGAGCGGTCGGCGGCGAGGAAACCGTAGAAGTCACGTTCACGCGCCAGATTTTTGTACAGGGTCTGTGCTTCCGGGTTCTGCGGTTGCGCCAGTTCCAGACTGCGCGCCTGCCAGTAACGCCAGCGGTTGGTGGTGGCGAGATCCTGCGGCAGACGCTTGGTCAGTTGGTAAGCATCGTCCCAACGCGCCAGACGCAACAGCAGACGCAAACGCCATTCGGACACGGTGTTGTCACGCAGTTCCGGGTCGTATTTGGTCATCACGTCCAGCGCGCGGCTGTCGAAACGCCGGGCCAGGGTCAGGCCGATTTCCCGGGCGATCGCGACTTTTTCATCACGGGAGAAATGCATGCTGCTGGCGTAACCGTCGAGCAGCGCCATGGCCTTGTCTGGATCCTGACGGGCGAGGCGGCGCAGGCCGAGGCTGACCACGTCGGACATTGGCTCATCCGCCGGAGTAAAGCGCGACGGTTGGTTGAGCAACTCGGGTTTCTGCGCGACATCGACCAGCAACCGACCGCGCGGGGCGAGGGTGGTCAGGCCGTTAACGAGGCTGTTGGCGAGCGGATAGTTGCGCGCCTGAGCGGCGAGTTTGGTGCGCTCCCAGCGTTTCTGTTCGGTCAACTGGCCGTCAGCGGCCCAGATGCCGAACAGCGCGTCACACGCGGCGGGCTGCGATTTGCCGGTAAGCCAGAGCTTGTCGGCATTGGCATAACCTTCGGATTTTTTGTCGTGGGTGATCTGGTACTGCGCATTCAGGCAGTCCAGTTCGGTGAAGTTGAGCTTCGGGTCGTAGTACTTGACGAAGGTCGCCCAGTCGCCACGGTCGGCAAGCCAGCGCAACCAGCGCAGCTTCATCCAGTTGGCCTGGGGCAGGTCACCGTGCTCGGCGAGGAATTTCTCGATTTCCTCGTTGCTTGCGCTTTTCAGGCGCGCGGTCAATTCGTCGTAAGCCAGATACGGTTCCAGCGGATAATCGGCCAGGGCCTGGCTGTAACGGAAATACGGGCCGGTGTCGCCTTTGGCCAAGGCGCGCTTGGCTTCATCGTAATACTGGCGTTGGGTGGACAGATCCACCGCCTGGGCGGATTGAACGGCAGCGGCGGTAAGTAGCAAGCAGGACAAAACACTGAAAAGGCGACTGCGCATGAGACATCCGGGCAGAGAAATCATGACAAGTGCCGACCTCGGTCAGCACTGAATTGTCTGTAGCTTAGCCTTTTGCCAGCGAGCGGCGAAAGCTTTGCGGGCCTCGCAGCACAAGTTCGCAACAATTGTTGTGCAGAGTGCTTCGACAGACAAATTGCCGGCCTGCTGGAGTCCTAAGTCAGGTAGAATGCGCGCCCGGTTTTTGGAGAAGCTCATGACCCTGCTCAAATTCAGCGATGTGTCCCTTGCGTTCGGCGCTATGCCGTTGTTGGACAAGGTGTCCTGGCAGATCGCCCGTGGTGAGCGGGTGTGCATCATCGGCCGCAACGGCACAGGCAAGTCCAGCATGATGAAGCTGGTCAAGGGCGATCAAAAGCCTGATGACGGCTCCGTGTGGCGTGCCCCCGGTCTGAAAATCGGCGAATTGCCGCAAGAATTGCCAGTGGCCGACGATCGGACGGTGTTCGACGTGGTCGCTGAAGGCCTGGATGGTGTGGGCGCATTGCTCGCCGAGTACCATCATTTGGCGCAGAACTGCGTCACTGAAGAAGACCTGAACAAGCTGATGCACGTTCAGCAAGACCTCGAAGCCCGTGATGGCTGGCGCTTGCAGACATTGGTCGACAGCACCCTGAGCCGCCTGCAACTGCCGGCCGACAAGACCCTCGCCCAGTTGTCCGGCGGCTGGCGTCGTCGCGTGCTGCTGGCGCAGGCGCTGGTGTCCGAACCGGATCTGCTGCTGCTCGACGAACCGACCAACCACCTGGACATCGGTGCGATTGCCTGGCTCGAAGAAGCGCTGAAAGATTTCCAGGGCGCCGTGCTGTTCATCACGCACGACCGTTCCTTCCTGCAAAACCTTGCCACGCGCATCCTCGAACTGGATCGCGGCGGCCTGATCGACTGGAACGGCGACTACGCCAGTTTCCTCGTGCACAAAGAAGCCGCGCTGGCCGCTGAAGAAACCGCCAACGCGCTGTTCGACAAGAAACTGGCCCAGGAAGAAGTCTGGATCCGCCAGGGCATCAAGGCGCGCCGCACCCGTAACGAAGGCCGCGTCCGCGCCCTGAAAGCTTTGCGCGTTGAGCGCAGTGAGCGTCGTGAGCGCACCGGCAAGGCCAATATTCAGTTGGACACTGCCGACAAGTCCGGCAAGCAGGTGATGGTGCTCGAGAACGTGAGTTTCGCTCACCCGGGCGGCCCGTTTCTGATCAAGGATTTTTCGATGGTGCTGACGCGCGGCGACCGTATCGGTCTGCTCGGCGCCAACGGTACCGGCAAGACCACGCTGCTAAAACTGATGCTCAGCGGTTTGCAACCGACCAGCGGCAAAGTGGAAGAGGGCACGCGGATCGACGTGGCCTACTTCGATCAGTTGCGTCATCAACTGGATCTGGAAAAAACCGTTATCGACAACGTTGCCGAAGGTCGCGACTTCATTGATATCGACGGCCAGAGCCGCCACGTGCTGAGTTATCTCGGCGACTTCCTGTTCAGCCCGCAGCGTGCTCGCACGCCGGTCAAGGCGCTGTCGGGCGGTGAGCGTGCGCGTCTGTTGCTGGCCAAACTGTTCAGCAAACCAGCCAACCTGCTGGTGCTCGACGAACCGACCAACGACCTCGACGTGGAAACGCTGGAGCTGCTTGAAGAAGTGCTGCTGACGTTCAACGGCACCGTGCTGATGGTCAGCCACGACCGGGCATTCCTCGACAACGTGGTCACCAGCACCCTGGTCTTCGAAGGTGAAGGCAAGGTGCGTGAATACGTCGGTGGCTATCAGGACTGGATCCGTCAGGGCGGCTCGCCGCGTCTGCTGGGCGTGACTGAAAGCAAATCCGGCAAGGCTGACCTGAATTCGGCAGTGGTAACGGCTGAGCCTGCTGCGGTGGCTGAACCTGCCGCTACCGCCCCGGCGGCCAAGAAAAAGCTGAGCTACAAGCTGCAGCGCGAGCTGGAAGCGTTGCCGGGCGATATCGACGCCAAAGAGCAGCAGATCGCTGCGGTGGAAGCTGAAATGGCGGATGCCGGTTTCTATCAGCGTCCTGCGGCTGAGACGGCCAAGGTGATTGCTTCTTTGGAGCAGTTGCACGCTGAGCTGGATGCGTTGATGGAGCGTTGGGCCGAGCTGGATGCCTGATTGATCCCGTAACAAAAAAGCCCGGCGCTCAGTGATGAGCGCCGGGCTTTTCATATGTAATGCGAACTATCGATATACGCAGATCAAATGTGGGAGCGAGCCTGCTCGCGAATGCGGTGTGTCAGGCAGCATTAGTGCTGAATGTGTCGACGCCTTCGCGAGCAGGCTCGCTCCCACAATGGTCAGGTGTTTCAGCGTTTAACCAGGTGGACAGCGAGCACATCGCAAGGCGCACCGTGCAGTACGTCGTTCGCAGTGGAGCCGAGCAACAAGGCCAGGCCATGACGACCATGGCTGCCAACCACAATCAGATCGCATTGCTGTTCCTTGGCGAAGTGGTGGATTTCCTGACGTGGCTGGCCATAGGTCAAATGGCAGTTGGCGCCTTCGAGCTCGGAGTATTTGAGCTTCAGGCGCTCCAGGCGCTCCTTGGCCTGATCGAACTGCTGTTGTTGCAGTTGTGACAGATCCATCGGCACGTCGCCGCCGAACGCCATGGCCATTGGTTCGACAATATGCACCAGCGACAGCTTGGCGCCGTTGCTCACCGATAGCTCACGGGCGCGGTGAATCACAGGGTCGCACTCTTCAGTCAGATCTGCGGCGACCAGGATATGGGTGTAGGGCATGAGGTGCTCCTCGTGACGGTTCAATATTGTTAAGTATGGCTGGTTTCAAGCGCATTGGTTCCGAAGTGGAGCAATGGCTCATCAAAAATCGGGAGTAGAGATATGACGGTCTGGTTGGTGGTGTCAATCCTGTTGGTGGTTTTGAGTCCGCTGGCGTGGTTGCGTCCATCGCGTGCGCAAAGCGGTCGCATCGCCCTGCGCATGGAGGCGCGCCGCATCGGTCTGGCCATGCAACTGGCGCCTCAGGAGTGGCCACACTGGATGGCGCAAGAGCCGCCGAGCCCGTGCGCGCAATATCATCGGCCGCGCCGTAGCAAGCAGCCGGCGTGCTGGACGTATTGGCAGAAATCGCCGGGTGCGTGGGTCAATCAGTGGCAGGAAGCCTGCGAAGATCCGGCGCTGCTTAATCATTTCGAAAAGTTGCCAGGCAACGTTTTCAAAGTCGAAGCCGACAAGCAGATGATCGCCTTGTATTGGGGTGAGAAGGGCGAAGCCTCGGTTTTGCTGGATATCGACGCGACTCTGAAAGCGCTGGCATGACGCGCGGACTTTTCCCACTGCAACGGTGGGGATCGTCCGGCAGACGCGCATTAAAAAGCCCGACATGATTCATCGGGCTGGGTTGGCCAGGCAGGCCGGTAAATCTTTTTACAACGAATCTCGCTTGCAGCGCTCAGCGCTTTTCCCTGTAGTCCAGCCAGCGTAGCCTGTTAAACAAGGCTCGGCGCTAATTAGGGCGACTTTTCTAACTATTGATTCTATGAATGGCTTCTCATGCAGGCGCGTGTTGCCGGTCTGCGTGGTGCGGAAATGACGGCAAAGTCGCATTTCAACCCGTATTTTGGGCGATTGACAATTGTCGGAAATTCCGTGAAGGTGACGTACCCAAATCAAACGGGCGTATGAATTGAGCGTTTGTCTTACTGACCGCTCCTACAGAATCCCGACTATCGCGTTGGCGGGTGTGCCGGGTGAATGGGTATCAGCAGTGACGAAGAAGCGTCCTGCCAAACCATTCGCTTGCGTCCGACGTGTACTGTTCAGCTTCCATATCGTGGAGATCAGTTGATGATTTACGAAGGTAAAGCCATCACGGTTAAAGCTCTTGAAAGTGGCATCGTCGAATTGAAATTCGACCTCAAGGGTGAGTCCGTCAACCAGTTCAACCGTCTTACCCTGAACGTCGTGCGTCAGCGCCGGTGCCGGTCTGGCGCTGAGGCCACGCATG
>NZ_JBIVMX010000048.1:0-26862 GCF_044753305.1 Pseudomonas sp. NPDC088429
GGACCGCTCAACGCTGTTGACAATTTCCACCCGTACCTGGGTCTGATCCGTCAGGCACAGCGCGGGTTCGAAATGGACTACTGCGTGCAGCTGTCCTTCGATAACCTGAACGCGCCGGAACTCAACGGTTACGGTGTTGACCACGTCGCAGTGGCTGAAGGCCTCGGCTGTAAAGCGCTGCGTGTGTTCGAACCATCGGAAATCGCCCCTGCCCTGCGCAAGGCCGAACAGATGATCGAAGAGTTCAAAGTGCCGGTGATCGTCGAGATCATTCTGGAGCGTGTGACCAACATCTCCATGGGTACCGAGATCAACGCCGTCAACGAATTCGAAGACCTGGCGCTGGTCGGCAACGATGCGCCAACGGCGATTTCGCTGCTCGACTGATCCGCCATGGCCTGATGCTCCTGTAGGAGCTGCCGCAGGCTGCGATCTTTTGATCTTTGTTGTTAACAGATCAAGATCAAAAGATCGCAGCCTGCGGCAGCTCCTACACGGGGTCATCATCATTAATTTGCAACGGGAGACCACCATGCCGCGTTTCGCAGCCAACCTGTCCATGCTGTTCACCGAACAGGATTTCCTTGCCCGTTTCGACGCCGCCGCCAAGGCTGGTTTCAGCGGTGTCGAGTACCTGTTCCCGTACGATTTCAGCTCTGCCGAAATCAAGGCCAAGCTCGACGCCAACGGTCTGACCCAAGTGCTGTTCAACCTGCCGGCCGGTGACTGGGCCAAGGGCGAGCGCGGTATCGCGTGCCTGCCGGATCGGGTTGAAGAGTTCCGCGCCGGTGTCGATCTGGCGATCGCTTACGCACAAGTGCTGGGCAACACCCAGATCAACTGCCTGGCCGGTATTCGTCCGCAAGGCGTTGATGATGTCACCGTGGAAAAAACCTTCGTTGCCAACCTCAAATACGCGGCTGACAAGCTGCAAGCGGCGGGCATCAAACTGGTGATGGAAGCGATCAACACCCGCGACATCCCGGGTTTCTACCTGAACAACACGGCGCAAGCCCTGTCGATTCGCGAACAGGTCGGCAGCGCCAATCTGTATCTGCAATACGACATCTATCACATGCAAATCATGGAAGGCGATCTGGCCCGCACCCTGCAATCGCACCTGGGCGAGATCAACCATGTGCAGCTCGCGGACAACCCGGGCCGCAACGAGCCGGGCACCGGTGAGATCAACTATCGGTTTCTGTTCGAACACCTCGACCGCATCGGTTATCAGGGTTGGGTGGGTTGCGAATACAAGCCGCTGACCACCACCGAAGCAGGCCTCGGCTGGCTGAAGTCGCACAACGCAATCTGACAAACACATGACCCTGTAGGAGCTGCCGAAGGCTGCGATCTTTTGATCTTGTTATTTTGAAGATCAAGATCAAAAGATCGCAGCCTTCGGCAGCTCCTACAGGGGAAAGACAAAAACAAGAGGATTTTCTCATGGCTAAAATCGGATTTATCGGCACCGGCATCATGGGCCACCCAATGGCTTCGAACCTGCAGAAAGCCGGTCACAGCCTGTTCCTGTCGGCGCATCACGACGCCGCCCCGGCCGATCTGGTTGCCGCTGGCGCCGTCGCCCTGGCCAACCCGCGCGAAGTCGCGCAGGAAGCTGAATTCATCATTGTCATGGTGCCGGATACCCCGCAGGTAGACGACGTACTGTTCCGCGCTGACGGCGTTGCCGCCGGCCTGAGCAAAGGCAAAATCGTGATCGACATGAGCTCGATCTCGCCGACCGCCACCAAGGCGTTCGCTGCGAAGATCAACGAGAAAGGCGCGCAATACCTCGACGCACCGGTATCCGGTGGTGAAGTCGGCGCCAAAGCGGCGACCCTGAGCATCATGATCGGTGGCGACGCCGATGCCTTCGAACGCGCACTGCCGCTGTTCCAGGCCATGGGCAAAAACATCACCCTGGTCGGTGGCAATGGCGACGGTCAAACCGCCAAAGTCGCCAACCAGATCATCGTTGCGCTGAACATTCAGGCCGTCGCTGAAGCCCTGCTGTTCGCTTCGAAAAACGGTGCTGATCCAGCCAAAGTGCGTGAAGCACTGATGGGTGGTTTCGCGTCCTCGAAGATCCTTGAAGTGCACGGCGAGCGCATGATCAAAGGCACTTTCGATCCAGGCTTCCGCATCAGCCTGCACCAGAAAGACCTGAACCTGGCCCTGCAAGGCGCCAAAGAGCTGAACATCAACCTGCCAAACACCGCCAACGCCCAGCAAGTGTTCAGCACCTGCGCAGCGATCGGTGGCAGCAACTGGGATCACTCGGCGCTGATCAAAGGTCTCGAGCACATGGCCAACTTCTCGATTCGCGACAACAAATAAAGCCACTGCCCCACCGCTTAAAACCTGTGGGAGCGAGCTTGCTCGCGAAGAGGGCGTGTCAGTCGACATGGAGATTGACTGATCCACCGCTTTCGCGAGCAAGCTCGCTCCCACAGGGATCTCTACCGCCCTTTCGAATAACAAGAATTCCGGGAGCCCGCCATGTCGGTCGATCCGCAACAACTGCTGCGCGAGCTGTTTGCCACAGCCATCGACGCGGCCCATCCGAACCAAGTCCTCGAAGCCCATCTGCCTGCCGATCGTACCGGTCGGGTGATCGTCATCGGTGCCGGCAAAGCCGCTGCTGCGATGGCGCAAGTGGTCGAGAATTGCTGGGAAGGTGACGTGTCTGGCCTGGTGGTGACCCGTTACGGTCACGGCGCCCCCTGCGAAAAAATCGAAGTGGTCGAAGCCGCGCATCCGGTGCCGGACGCTGCCGGTCTGGCCGTGGCCAAACGCGTACTCGAACTGGTCAGCAACCTGACCGAGGACGACCGCGTAATCTTCCTGCTCTCCGGCGGTGGTTCTGCCCTGCTCGCATTGCCGGCCGAAGGCATCACCCTCGCCGACAAGCAGTCGATCAACAAAGCCCTGCTCAAATCCGGCGCGACCATCGGCGAGATGAACTGCGTGCGCAAGCACCTCTCGGCGATCAAGGGCGGCCGTCTCGGCAAGGCCTGCTGGCCTGCCACTGTTTACACCTACGCGATTTCCGATGTGCCGGGCGACCTCGCCACGGTCATCGCTTCCGGCCCGACCGTGGCCGATCCAAGCACCTCCGCCGAAGCGCTGGCGATCATCAAACGCTACGGCATCGAGATTCCGGTTTCGGTGCGCAACTGGTTGCAAAGCCCTGAGTCGGAAACCGTCAAACCCGGTGATCCGAGTCTTGCGCGCAGCCACTTCCAATTGATCGCCCGTCCTCAGCAATCGCTGGACGCGGCGGCAGTGAAATGCCGTCAGGCCGGGTTCAGCACGCTGATCCTTGGCGACCTCGAAGGTGAGTCGCGCGAAGTGGCGAAAGTCCACGCCGGCATCGCTCGCCAGATCATCAACCATGGCCAGCCATTGGCAGCGCCGTGCGTGATTCTCTCCGGCGGCGAGACCACCGTGACCGTGCGCGGCAATGGCCGTGGCGGACGCAACGCCGAATTCCTTCTGAGCCTGACCGAAAATCTCAAAGGCCAGCCCGGCGTCTATGCCCTCGCCGGTGACACCGACGGCATCGACGGCTCGGAAGACAACGCCGGCGCGATCATGACCCCGGACAGCTACGCCCGCGCCGCCGCCCTCGGTTTGAGCGCCAGCGACGAGCTGGATAACAACAACGGCTACGGTTATTTCGAGGCGCTCGATGCGCTGATCGTCACCGAGCCGACCCGCACCAACGTCAACGACTTCCGCGCCATTCTGATCCTTGAGAGCTGCAAATCATGACGCCTGATAAAAAGGTAAAAATTCTCGCCACCCTCGGGCCCGCCGTCGACGGCATCGAAGAGATCCGTGAACTGGTCGAGGCCGGGGTGAATATCTTCCGCCTGAACTTCAGCCACGGCGATCACGCCGACCATGCCAAGCGCTATCAGTGGATCCGCGAAGTCGAGCGCCAGCTCAACTACCCGCTGGGCATTCTGATGGACTTGCAGGGGCCGAAACTGCGCGTCGGCAAGTTCGCTGACGGCAAGGTGCAACTGCATCGCGGTCAGGCCTTCCGTCTCGATCTGGACGCGACACCGGGCGATCAGCGCCGAGTGAATCTGCCGCATCCGGAAATCATCGAAGCGCTGGAAGCGGGCATGGATCTGCTGCTCGACGACGGCAAACTGCGTCTGCGCGTGGTCAGCAAATACGCCGATGCGATCGACACCACCGTGCTCAACGGCGGCGAGTTGTCGGATCGCAAAGGCGTGAACGTACCGCAAGCCGTGCTCGACCTCAGCCCGCTGACCGCCAAGGATCGCCGCGATTTGAGCTTCGGTCTGGAACTGGGCGTGGATTGGGTAGCGCTGTCGTTTGTGCAGCGTCCGCAAGACATCATCGAAGCTCGCGCATTGATCGGCGACAAAGCCTTTTTGATGGCAAAAATCGAGAAGCCTTCCGCCGTTGAACAGCTGCGTGAAATCGCGGAATTGAGCGACGCGATCATGGTGGCCCGCGGTGACCTTGGCGTTGAAGTGCCGGCCGAAAGCGTGCCGCAGATCCAGAAAAACATCATCACTACCTGCCGCGAACTCGGCAAACCGGTGGTGGTGGCGACGCAGATGCTTGAGTCGATGCGCTTCTCCCCTGCCCCGACCCGCGCCGAGGTGACTGACGTCGCCAACGCCGTGGCCGAAGGTGCCGATGCAGTGATGCTGTCGGCGGAAACTGCGTCCGGCGAGTACCCGCTGGAAGCCGTGCAGATGATGAGCAAGATCATCCGCCAGGTGGAGAACGGCCCGGATTATCAGACTCAGCTTGACGTCAGCCGGCCGAAGGCTGAAGCGACCGTTTCCGATGCGATCAGCTGCGCGATCCGTCGCATCAGCAACGTGCTGCCGGTGGCGGTGCTGGTCAACTACAGCGAGTCGGGCACCTCGAGTTTGCGTGCAGCGCGGGAGCGGCCGAAAGCGCCGATCCTCAACCTGACGCCGAACCTGCAAACCGCGCGGCGTCTGAGCGTGGCGTGGGGGATTCACTCGGTGGTCAACGATCGCCTGCGTCAGGTCGACGAAGTCTGCTCCACCGCACTGGAAATCGCCCAGGCCCAAGGCATGGCCGAGCGTGGCGACACGCTGCTGATTACTGCCGGTGTGCCGTTTGGTCAGCCTGGATCGACTAACTCGCTGCGGATCGAAACATTGATCTGACCCACATTCTTAATGTGAGTACAAAACCTGTGGCGAGGGGATTTATCCCCGATTGACTGCGCAGCAGTCACAGCTTTTCGGACATGACAGTTTTCACAGAAAAACCGCATGCACCGAATTTGGGGCCGCTTCGCAGCCCATCGGGGCGGTGCGACGTTTCGCTGAATCCCCTCGCCACAGTGACTTGCAAGACCTTTTGATGTTCCAACTGCCCAGATTTTCTCAACATGCCTGCCAATCATTTCAACACCCACTGCCCCGACTGGGCCGAGGCTTTGCTCAACGGTTTCAGTCAAATATTCCTCCAGCGCCATCCGCTGTGCGGCCTGCTGTGCCTGTTGGCGATCCTGCTGACAGCACCCGTGCTGTTCGCCGGGGCGCTGCTCGGTGCCGTCGCCGGATTGCTCACCGCGCAACGCCGCAATTACGCCAAGGCTGATCGCCAGGCTGGACTGTTCAGCTACAACGGCATCTTGCTCGGTCTGCTGCTGAGCCTGTATTTCCCGTGGTCGCCGATGCTGCCGCCGCTGATCCTCGCTGCTGGTGGCTTAAGCGCGATGGTCACGCAGCAGTGGCTCAAACATGTCTACAGCAGCCGATCGATTCCGGCCTACACCTCGCCGTTCGTGGCCATGAGTTGGGTTCTGCTGCTGTTCGCCGAACCGTCGGCGCCGATGGCACACGTCGAAATGAGCACGCTGAACCTGCTCGCCGCCGAACTGCGGGGCCTCGGCCAGGTGATGTTTCTCGGTCATCCACTGGCCGGCGCATTGATCGCCATCGGTTTGCTGGTCGCGGATCGCCGCGCGTTTTGCTGGGCGCTGCTGGCGTCGGCGATCGGCCTCGGTTCCAGTTTGCTGCACCACGAAACCAGCGTCGCGCTGCTCGGCATCGGCAGCTACAACGCAGTGCTCGCCGCCCTCGCCTTCTCGTCGCAACGCCAACAACCGTGGTTGCCGCTGCTCGGCATCGTTCTCGCGCTGCTGGTGACGCCGCTGTTTGCCGCCATCGGCCTGGCCACTTTGACCGCGCCGTTCATCCTCGCCGGCTGGCTGATCCGCGCCGGGATTCAGATGCTCGGCAAAGCGTCGGTCGAGCGTGCGCCTTGCGCTCACGGGGAGAATCAACCTAGGCTGCGCTGATCTTTGATTCAGGCGTTTTCCATGGACAGCAGCAACAATTGGCGCGAACGGCTCTACGTCATGATTTTCCAGAGCGACACCCTCGCCGGGCGTCGCTTCGACGGCATCTTGCTGTTGATCATCCTCGCCAGTCTGGTGATCGTGATGCTCGACAGCATCGACAGCATTCACCAGAACTACGCGAACGTGCTGGCCTACATCGAGTGGGGCTTCACGATCATCTTTCTTGGCGAGTACATCCTGCGTCTGTATTGCTCACCGAAGCCGCTGCGCTACGCCTTCAGTTTTTACGGGTTGGTGGATTTGCTGGCGATCGTGCCCGGCATCCTTGCGCTGTATTACAGCGATGCTCAGTACCTGCTGATAATCCGGATCATCCGCATGCTGCGGATTTTCCGCGTGCTCAAGCTCAGCCCGTACCTCAAACAAGCCAACTATTTGATGTCGGCGCTGCGCGGCAGCAAGCAGAAGATCGTCGTGTTTCTCGTCAGCGTCTGCACGCTGGTGACGGTATTCGGCACGCTGATGTACGTGATCGAAGGCCCGGAGCATGGCTTCACCAGCATTCCCAAAGGCATCTATTGGGCGATCGTCACGCTGACCACCGTGGGCTTCGGCGACATCGTGCCGAAGACGCCGCTGGGCCAGGTGATTTCGTCGCTGGTGATGATCACCGGTTACTCGATCATCGCCGTGCCCACCGGTATTTTCACCGCCGAACTGGCCAACGCCATGCGCGGTGAACAGCTGCAACACGACTGCCCGGTGTGCAAGAAAAACAGCCACGAACACGGCGCGGCGTTCTGCTCGCGATGCGGCAATCAGCTATTCAAGAAAGTGGAATAAGCAAAGAGCTTTTTAATCTTTAAGCGACTATGCACAGCCCGTTATAGTCGTGGCAATTAAACATCACCCCCCCAATGTAGGAGCTGCCGAAGGCTGCGATCTTTTGATCTTGGTTTTATGAGATCAAGATCAAAAGATCGCAGCCTTCGGCAGCTCCTACATAAATAGATAACAAGGAATGCGCAGTGAAAAAACTCTTTGGCGCCTCACTTCTCGCCGCCGGCCTGGCCTTGGCCAACATCGCTCAGGCAGCCCCGACGCTGCTCAACGTTTCCTACGACGTGATGCGCGATTTCTACAAGGACTACAACACTGCGTTCCAGAAACACTGGCAAGCCGAGCACAACGAAAACATCACCGTACAGATGTCTTTCGGCGGTTCGAGCAAGCAAGCGCGTTCGGTGATCGACGGCCTGCCGGCTGACGTCATCACCATGAACATGGCCACCGACATCAACGCCCTCGCCGACAACGGCAAACTGGTGCCGGAGAACTGGGTCACCCGTCTGCCGAACAACAGCGCGCCGTTCACCTCGGCCACCGTGTTCATCGTGCGTAAAGGCAACCCGAAAGCCCTGAAAGACTGGCCGGATCTGCTCAAGGATGGCGTGCAAGTGATCGTGCCAAACCCGAAAACCTCGGGTAACGGCCGCTACACCTACCTGTCGGCCTGGGGTTATGTGCTGAAGAACGGCGGCGACGAGAACAAGGCTAAAGCGTTTGTCGGCAAACTGTTCAAGCAAGCGCCAGTGCTGGATACCGGTGGCCGCGCCGCGACCACAACCTTCATGACCAACCAGATCGGCGACGTGCTGGTGACCTTCGAAAACGAAGCGGAAATGATTGCTCGCGAGTTTGGTCGTGATCAATTTGAAGTGATCTACCCGAGCGTTTCGGCCGAGGCTGAGCCACCGGTGTCGGTGGTGGATAAAGTCGTCGACAAAAAGGGTTCACGGGCGGCGGCGGATGAATATCTGAAGTACCTGTGGTCGCCGGAAGGTCAGGAAATTGCGGCGGCAAACTACCTGCGTCCGCGTGATCCGGCGGTGCTGGCGAAGTACACTGATCGTTTCCCGAAAGTTGATTTCCTTTCGGTTGAGAAGACCTTCGGCGACTGGCGCACCGTGCAAAAGACTCACTTCAATGATGGTGGTGTGTTCGATCAGATCTACACCGGCCAGTAAAACCTGATTACCCTTGTAGGAGCTGCCGAAGGCTGCGATCTTTTGATCTTGATCTTAAATACAAGATCAAAAGATCGCAGCCTTCGGCAGCTCCTACAGGGGGATTGTGTTTAGGCGATTACATCGGTGGGGTCAGGCCATCCTTGCCGGCGGAGATGGATTGCGCCGTCAGCGTGCCATCCGCGCTCTGCGTCACGAACGTGACAATCTTCACCCCAACCTTCAGCAAGCTCCGATCGCCCGGCAGCAGATTCACAATCGGCACATCCTCCGGCACCAGAATCTTCTGCTGCCCACCCTTGTAGTTCACCGTCAGCACCCGCCCATTGCTCACCACCAGATCGCCGACGCTGCCATTGGTCATGCTGCTGCCCTTGGCCAGATCGAACGGTCGATGACCATCGCCACTCCCCGCCAGCTCCGGTGGAAACACATGCACTTCCAGCGCCTTGAGTGTGCCGTCTTCCTGCGGCATCGCCGCCGAGCCGATGTAGCTGCCGGGTTTGATGTCTTCGATGTTGGCCAGGGTAACGGCGCGAACCTTGGTGTCGCCGGTTAACTGAATCACCACGTTCTCGCCGCTGTTGACGTGGACTTTCAAGCTGTCCGGGCTGACCCCGGTGATCTCGCCGCGCACGCCGAGGCGCATGCCCGGTGCGTCGGCGGCCTGCACGCTGGCGGCGCCGAGCAGGCTGATCAGGACAATCGTTGCAGTATGGCGAAGCGTCTGACGAAACATTGCATTCCTCCGGTGATCAACGTGGAACAAGCCGACGCAAACATAAGCACGCTATCGAAGAAGATGTAAGTGAATGTATCATCAGCCCTCAACGGTCGGACGCAAGGTTCGCCCAGAATGGCCACGGCCGTCATTACCCGACGTAATAACTGATATCAACCGAAGGCTGCTTCTGCCCGTTCGGTTTGTCCCTTAGCCTCACCGCATTCCTTTCGCTGGATCGAGTAACCCCTATGACCGCCACGACTCACGCAATGACCCGAGGCATGGTGCTGCTGTTCGCCTTCTGCTGCGGCGCCATCGTTGCCAACATCTACTATGCGCAGCCAATCATCGGCCTGATCGCGCCGGACATCGGCCTGAGCGACACCATGGCCAGTTTCATCGTTTCGCTGACGCAGATCGGTTATGCGCTGGGCCTGTTCTTTCTGGTGCCGCTGGCGGATCTCCTGGAAAACCGCCGGTTGATGATCATCACTACCGTAGTGGCGATTGCCAGCCTGTTGGCGGCGGCGTTTACCGATCAGCCCAATGTGTTTCTGCTGATCTCGTTGCTGGTGGGTTTCAGTTCGGTGTCGGTGCAGATTCTGATTCCTCTGGCGGCGCACCTTGCTCCGGAGGAATCCCGTGGCCGTGTGGTCGGCGGGATCATGGGCGGTTTGTTGCTGGGTATTCTGTTGGCGCGACCGGTATCGAGCGTGGTTGCAGATCACCTCGGCTGGCGGGCGATGTTCATGATTGCTGCGGCACTGATGGCGGCGATCAGCGTGGTGTTGGCACTGACCGTGCCCAAGCGCCAGCCGGATCACAGTGCCACATATGGCCAACTGCTTGGCTCGTTGTGGACGCTGCTGCGCCAACAACCGGTGCTGCGTCAACGTGCGTTTTATCAGGGCTGCATGTTCGCCACGTTCAGCCTGTTCTGGACGGCCGTGCCGCTGGAACTGGCGCGCAACCATGGTCTGTCGCAAAGCGAGATCGCGATTTTCGCCCTGGTCGGCGCCATCGGTGCCATCGCCGCTCCCATCAGCGGACGCCTGGCCGACGCCGGCCACACCCGCATCGCCTCGCTGCTGGCCATGATCTTCGCCAGCCTGAGCTTCCTGCCCGCGTTCATCCACCCCGCCTACAGCGTCATCGGCCTGGCCGTAACCGGCGTTGTACTCGACTTCTGCGTGCAGATGAACATGGTGCTCGGCCAACGCGCGGTCTACTCGCTGGACGCCAAAAGCCGTGGCCGCCTCAACGCCTTGTACATGACCAGCATCTTCATCGGCGGCGCCTTCGGCTCGTCGGTGGCCAGTGCGGTGTATGAACATGGCGGCTGGTTGTGGATCGTGATTGTGGGGAGTGTGTTTCCGTTGTTGGCGTTGCTGCGGTTTTTGAGTGCTTCGCAAGGGCGATCGTTGGCCACGGCGTAAGCTGCAAAAGCTTCGCGAGCAGGCTCGCTCCCACAGGTCACTCACCGGGCCTGAGGGAGCGAGGACGGTTAATACCGAACCAGCTTCTCCATCGCCGCATCCGCCAGAAAGGAGGAGCGGCTTTTGACGTTGTGTTCGCGCACATAACGATCGATGCGCTGAATCACGTAACCGGGGAGCGTCACGTTGACCTTCTCGGTCTTGCCCAGATACGGCGAGATATCCAGCTCGAGCATGCCCCAGCCCATCTCGGCGAACTCCGGGTTATTACGGTGCGCCGAGGCAGAGGTCGGCATGGGAATAGCGTCGCCATCTGCTGCAATCTCCTGCAGCATGATGTGCGCAATTTCGACGGCCGCATTGTAGGCATCTTCAAAGCTATCCCCGGCCGTCACGGCGCCAGGAATATCGGGGATCTGAATACCGATGGCAGTGTTCTCGTCGCCCCATTCGATGCAGATTGGGTATTGCATTACGGATCTCCTTTGCTTTTGCCAACTTGCCCCGGCCTTTTATAAATAACCCTAGAGTTATTTTTACTTAAACACATAAACGATAAGGGCGACACCCGGTTGTTTTACAACATGTGATTGATCGCATCAAAAGCATCTCCGATCAGAACTCCCCTGTGGGAGCGGGCTTGCTCGCGAAGGCGTCGTGTCAGTCGACCTTTACTAACCTGACACGCCGCTTTCGCGAGCAAGCCCGCCACGGGGGTTCTCGAGCCGCTTCAAGATTTGCGCATGACGCAGACAAAAAAACGGCGATCCGAGGATCGCCGTTTTCATTTACTCCCCGAACTGCTTGCCCAGTCCCGGTGGCACGCCGTGGATGTTGGTGTCTTCCCACGGGCCGTTGGGGCTGATCGAGCGGCTCCAGCCGTTGTTCCAGCGGTAGTAGGTGCGCTGGCGGTAGAAGGTGTTGGTCTGGTCGTCGAGGACGTAGACGCCGAGTTTCTGATCCCAGTGGCTGTTGCCGCCCGGCGGTGGGGCGAAGCTGGCTGAGGTGCGCGGGACGGGTTTTGTCGGTTTCGCCGGGATGCTTTTGCCCGGTGTTGGCGAGGTCGACGGGGTCGGGCTCGGTTGTGACGGCGGGATCGGCGGCAGGTTGGTCGTCGGTTCCGGGCGTTGTACCGCACATGCACTCAAGCCCAGGGCCAGTGTGAGGGCTGTGATTCGGGCGATGGTGTGCATGGCGGTGCTTTCCTTGTTTGCCCGATTATTTGTCCGGGCTGTCGATGGTCAGTGTTTGTAGCGCGGTGGTGCTGCTGGCCAGAGGGCCGCTGCGACCGACCCATTCCCCGGCAGTCGGTTGGCCGGCACGGGACACGCGCGCAACCAGTTGGACTTCAGGGAAGTTCGACAGTTTCAACTGCGGCATCATTGCGTCGGCATCGCCCAGTTCGACGGTCACCGGCAAATCGGCCACGGTCAGACGTTTAGCCGCCAGCGGTGCCGGTGGGCCGGAGGTGGCGCGGGCGAAGATGAACACGCTGTCGCCCGGTTGCACTTTGCCTTTGAGTTCGCTGGCCAGATCGACGCTGACTTTCAACAGCGCAGCTTTCGCCGGCGCGGGCGCCTGAGCGACCTTGCCGCCGCTGGCTTCCAGACGTTCGGCAGCGCGCTTGATTCCGCCTTCCAGCGCAGCGCGGGAGTTGTCGTGCGGCGGCAATTGCGCGAGCAGACGGTTCCAGTAATCGATGGCTTGCTGAAAGCGCTCGCCTTCGAACGCGGCGATGCCGAGCAGACCGAGGCTGGTGACTTCTTTCGGATCAGCCTTGAGTGCTTCGTCGGTCAGTGCCTGAATTTTGTCCGACCACTTTTTGCCATCGGCAAAATACTGCGCCTGCGCCCACTGGCCGAGCAGTTCCGGCTGGCGACCGGCAAGATTGGCGGCGCGCTCGAACATCTTCGCTGCGTCCGCCGGACGATCCTGAGCCATGTAGGTACGGCCGAGGAAGTACACGCCCTCAGCAGAATCCGGTTGCGCGGCAACGGCGCGCTCCAGACGCTGGGTCATCTCCTCCATCGACTTCGGTGCTTCGGCGAATTCGCGGGTCAGTTCGACTTTTTCCACGGCACCGAAATGCATGTACAAGCCCAGCCCCAGCACCGGAACCAGCACGGCGGCCAGCAGCGGCAACGGTTTGCCCAATCGGGAAACCCGTGGCGCCGCAACCCCTTCGGTATCGGCCAGCAACTCACGCGCTGCTTCCGCGCGACCGCTGTCCATTTGCGCCGCGTCGAGCACGCCTTCGGCCTGTTGCGATTGCAACTCGGCAACTCGCTCCTCGTACAACGCGACGTTCAGGGCAGTACGATCCTCTTCACGCTGGGCGCGACGTTCACGCAGAACCGGGATCAGCAGGAAACTCAGGGCGACCAGAAGCAACAGCCCTGCGGCAAGCCAGAAATCAATCATTCTTGGTTTTTATCCAACAGTTGGTCGAGGCGCTGACGCTCTTCGGTGGACAGCGATTGCGGGGTGTCGGCGCGTTGACCGCGACGACGGCGGACGATCACCGCGATCACCACGAAACCACCGAGCAGCAAACCGGCCGGGCCGAACCACAGCAGCGCGGTCTTGGCGTTGAGTGCCGGTTTGTAGCGGACGAAATCACCGTAGCGATCGACCATGAAGTCGATGATCTGCTGGTTGTCCTTGCCCTCGCCGAGCATGCGGAAAATCTCTTTGCGCAGGTCAGCGGCAATCGGTGCGTTGGAGTCAGCGATGTCCTGGTTCTGGCACTTGGGGCAGCGCAGTTCCTTGGTCAGTTCGCGGAAGCGCTCGCGATCGCCTTCTTTGGCGAATTCGTAAGTGTCGATGGCGGCATGGGCCACGCCAACCAGACTCAAACCCAATACCACGGCAGCTAGAAAACGCTTCATGGCTTGGCCTCATCGACCAGCGCCTGATATTTGGCCGCGAGTTTTTCGCGCCAGACTTGCTCGTCGATCACGCCGACGTATTTGTCGCGGATGATGCCTTTGGCGTCGATGAAGAAGGTTTCCGGCGCGCCGTACACACCGAGATTCAGGCCTAGCGAACCTTCGTCGTCACGGATATCCAGCACGTATGGATTGTGAAATTCGCTCAACCACTTCAAGGCATCGGCGTTGGTGTCTTTGTAGTTGATGCCATAGATCACCACGCCACGCTCGGCGAGTTTGTTCAGCACCGGATGCTCGACCCGGCAGGAAATGCACCAGGTGCCCCACACATTGACCAGCGCCGGTTTGCCGAGAATGTCAGCCTTGGTCAGGGTCTTGTCGCCCTGCACGCTCGGCAGGGAAAACTCCGGGAATGGCTTGTTGATCATCGCTGACGGTAGCTCAGACGGATCAAGGTACAGACCGCGATACAGAAACACCGCCACCAGCAGAAAAATCGCCAATGGCACCAGCATCAACCAACGTCTCATGCAGCCGCTCCCGTCATGCCCAGTGCTTCACGCACCTTGGATTTCACCTTGACCCGATAACGTCGATCGAGCGCCGCCAGCAAGCCACCGAGACCGGTGAGCAAACCGCCGAACCAGATCCAGCGCACGAACGGTTTGACGTGCACGCGCACGGCCCACGCGCCGTTATCCAGCGGCTCGCCGAGGGCGACATACAGGTCACGGGTGAAACCGGCGTCGATCCCGGCTTCGGTCATCACCGAGTTCTGCACGGTGTACAGACGTTTTTCCGGGTGCAGCACGCTGATTTCCTTGCCATTGCGAATGACGCGGATGGTGCCTTTGTCAGACGTGAAGTTCGGCCCTTCGAAGTGCTTGGCGCCTTCGAAGACGAAGTGATAACCGGCCAGATCCATCGACTCGCCCGGCGCCAGACGCAGGTCACGCTCGGCACTGTTCTGACTCGACAACACCACGCCCAACGCGCAAACCGCGATGCCGAGGTGAGCGATCTGCATGCCCCAATAGCTGCGGGTCAGCGTTGGCAAGCCTTTGATCAGGCCTTTGTGACGGGTCTTGTCGAAGATGTCGCGCACACCGGCGAGCAATACCCACGCGGCGAGCAGGAAGGTCGCGATCACCGCCCAGTTGAAATCGCCGTAAGCGATACCGGCAACCACGGCCAGCACCACGCTACCTAGCAGCACCGGGGTCAGCATGTTCACCAGCCATTTCACCGGGGTGTCTTTCCAGCGCACGACCATGCCGATTGCCATCACCACCATCAACAGCGCCATCAAAGGAATGAACAGCGCGTTGAAGTACGGCGGGCCGACCGACAGTTTGGCGCCGCTGATCGCATCGAGAATCAGCGGATAGAGTGTGCCAAGCAGGATCATCGACGCGGCCACGACCAGCACCAGGTTGTTGCCCAGCAGCAGGGTTTCCCGCGACCACAGGTTGAAGCCGACCTGACTCTTCACCACTGGTGCGCGCAACGCAAACAGCGTCAACGAACCACCGACCACAAACAGCAGGAAGATCAGAATAAACACGCCGCGTTCAGGATCGGAGGCGAACGCGTGTACCGAGGTCAGTACGCCGGAACGCACGAGGAAGGTGCCGAGCAGGCTCAGCGAGAACGCAGCAATTGCCAGCAACACCGTCCAGCTCTTGAACACGCCACGTTTTTCCGTGACCGCCAACGAGTGAATCAATGCGGTACCGACCAGCCAAGGCATGAAGGAAGCGTTTTCCACCGGATCCCAGAACCACCAGCCGCCCCAGCCGAGTTCGTAATACGCCCACCACGAACCGAGAGTGATGCCGATGCCGAGGAAGGCCCAGGCGACAATCGTCCACGGACGCGACCAGCGCGCCCACGCCGCATCCAGTCGACCACCCATCAGCGCGGCGATGGCGAAAGCGAAGGCCACTGAAAAACCGACATAACCCATGTACAGCATCGGCGGGTGAACGATCAGGCCGATGTCTTGCAGCAATGGGTTGAGGTCAGCGCCGTTGCTCGGCATTTGCGGCAGGATGCGTTTGAACGGGTTGGACGTGAGGATCAGGAACAGCAGGAAACCGGTGCTGATCATGCCCATCACCGCCAGCACGCGGGCGAGCATGACTTGCGGCAACTGGCGGGAGAACACCGACACGGCGAACGTCCAGCCACCGAGAATCAGCGCCCACAGCAGCAACGAACCTTCGTGGGCGCCCCACACGGCGCTGAATTTGTAATACCACGGCAACGCGGTATTCGAGTTGTTCGCCACGTAAGCGACGGAGAAGTCGTCGACCATGAACGCGTAGGTCAAGGCGCCGAAGGCGAACAGCAAAAACGCAAACTGCCCCCACGCGGCCGGCTGGGCCAGACTCATCCAGAAACGGTCACCGCGCCAGGCGCCAATCAATGGCACCACGGCCTGCACTAGCGCAAAACACAGCGCCAGAATCATCGCCAGATGGCCCAACTCAGGAATAAAAATCGCCGACGTCATGGATCAACCCTCCTTCGCAGGTGCTGGGGCGGATTGACCGCTGTCTTTCAAGGCTTTGGTCACTTCCGGCGGCATGTACTTCTCGTCGTGTTTGGCCAGCACTTCGTCGGCGACGACCACGCCATCAGCGTTGATCTTGCCCAGCGCCACGATGCCCTGCCCTTCGCGGAACAAGTCCGGAAGGATGCCGCGATAGGTGATGGTCACGGATTTGTTGAAATCGGTGACGACGAATTTGACGTCCAGCGAGTCCGGTGAACGTTGCAGCGAGCCCTTCTCGACCATGCCACCGGCACGGATGCGCGTGTCTTGCGGTGCTTCGCCGTTGGCGATCTGCGTCGGTGTATAGAACAAGTTGATGTTCTGCTGCAGGGCGCTAAGGGCCAGGCCGACGGCAGCGCCGACCCCGACCAGAATGGCCAGAATTATGATCAGACGTTTCTTGCGCAGCGGATTCACTTGCCGTTCTCCCGACGCAGACGACGCGCCTCTTGTTGCAGATACCGCTTGCGGGCCAGGATCGGCGCCGCCACGTTAAGCGCCAGAACCGCCAGACAGATGCCGTAGGCCGACCAGACATAAAGGCCATGATGGCCCATGGCGAGGAAATCGCCGAATGAAGCAAAACTCATCGAGCGGCCTCCAGACTGTTCTGTACTTCTTCTTTCACCCAACTGGCGCGGGCTTCGCGCTTGAGCACTTCAAGGCGCATGCGCAGCAACAGCACAGCGCCGAAGAAACAGTAGAAACCCAGCACCGTCAGCAACAGCGGCAGCCACATTTCCGCTGGCATCGCCGGTTTTTCGGTGAGGGTGAAGGTCGCGCCCTGGTGCAGGGTGTTCCACCACTCCACCGAGTATTTGATGATCGGGATGTTGATCACGCCGACGATGGCCAGCACGGCGCAGGCCTTGGCGGCGCTGTCGCGGTTGCTGATGGCATTGCCCAGCGCGATCACGCCGAAGTACAGGAACAGCAGAATCAGCATCGAGGTCAGCCGCGCATCCCAGACCCACCACGAACCCCAGGTCGGTTTGCCCCAGATCGCCCCGGTGACCAGCGCCACGGCGGTCATCCACGCACCGATCGGCGCCGCGCATTGCAGGGCGACGTCAGCCAGTTTCATCTTCCACACCAGACCGACAATGCCGCACACCGCCAGCATCACGTAGATCGACTGCGCGAGCATCGCGGCAGGCACGTGGATATAGATGATGCGAAAGCTGTTGCCTTGCTGGTAATCCGGCGGCGCGAAGGCCAGGCCCCAAACGACGCCGACGCCAATCAACAGCAACGCTGCGATGCTCAGCCACGGCAAGAACTTGCTGCTGATGCCGTAGAACCACTTCGGTGAGCCGAGCTTGTGAAACCAGGTCCAGTTCATACTGTTTCCATCACGGGTGCCGCTCATCGATGTGAGCTGGCATTTGGGTCTTTGCTGATCAAATTTTGATCAGACCTCATTATTCGCCGACGCTGATCTTCAGGCCAGCAGCTATTGCAAAAGGTGTCAGGGTGATCGCCAGGGCGGTCAGGCTACCAAGCCACAGCAGATACCCGGTCGCCGGCATGCCTTGGAGGGCGGCCTGCAAGGCGCCACTGCCAAGGATCAATACCGGGATGTACAACGGCAGAATCAGCAGCGCCAACAACAGGCCGCCGCGTTTCAAACCGACCGTCAATGCCGCGCCCACCGCGCCGAGCAAGCTCAGCACCGGTGTACCCAGCAACAACGAAAGCAACAAAACCGGCAGACACGCGGCAGGCAAACCGAGCATCAACGCCAGCAGAGGTGAGAGCAAAACCAGTGCCAGACCGGAGAAAAGCCAGTGTGCCAGCACCTTGGCCAATACCAGTAGTGGCAGGGGGTGCGACGAAAGGACCCACTGTTCCAGGGATCCGTCTTCGAAATCACTGCGGAAAAGCCCGTCCAGCGAGAGCAGGACCGACAAAAGCGCCGCCACCCAGACTAACCCCGGAGACAGGTTTTGCAACACTTGAGTTTCCGGGCCGACGGCCAGCGGGAACAAGGCGATGACGATGGCGAAGAAAATCAGCGGATTGGCCAGCTCCGCCGGGCGGCGAAACAGCAGTCGCGATTCACGGGCAACCAGCAGGCCGAAGACACTCATACTGCCCAATTCCCCAAATCGATATCGCGATAACCGGCCGGCATCCGGCTCAACGTGTGGTGCGTGGTCAGCACCACCAGACCGCCGCGTTCGCAGTGGTTGGCCAGATGTTCTTCAAGTTGCGCCACGCCTTGTTTATCGAGCGCAGTGAACGGCTCGTCGAGAATCCACAGCGGCGGACTGTCCAGATACAACCGCGCCAGCGCCACGCGGCGTTGCTGGCCAGCGGACAAGCTGTGGCAGGGAACATCTTCGAAACCGCGCAATCCTACGGCTGCCAGCGCTTGCCAGATCGCCTCGCGTTCGGCGGGATGATGCAAGGCGCAGAGCCACGAGAGATTTTCTTCCGGCGTGAGCAAATCCTTGATCCCGGCAGCATGGCCGATCCACAACAGGTTGCGCGCCAGTTCGCTGCGTTGTTCCGTCAGCGGCAAACCGTTGAGCAGGACTTGACCGTCGGTCGGCTGCATCAACCCGGCCAACAGGCGCAATAAACTGGTTTTGCCGCTGCCGTTGGGACCGCTGATTTGCACCATATCGCCACTGGCCAGTCTCAATTCGAGATTCTCGAAGAGCAGCCGCAGGTCACGTTCACACGCGAGGGCAACAGTTTGCAGGACAGGACTGGTCAAGGGATCACGGGCCTTATACGGTTCAAGTCGGCTCTGGCGCGGCCGTTAAAGAGATGCAGCATAAATGCAATGACGGCTCGATCTAGAGAGCTGCGTCAAACAATTGCTATGTTTTTTTGAACGAATCGCAAGACGGGCGGCATTATACATGGCGTGCCCGACTCCCCAGAGTGCATTTTCTAAAGGTTGTTTCACTGTATGACAGGCGAAATGAACATCCTCCCGCTCCCGCAGGCCACACCGGCGACTGCTCGCCCGCAGGTCGGTGAGCTACTCAAGCTGCTGACGCCGGTCGAAGGCTTGATCGGCGCCGGCCAGAGTGCCAAGGCCGAGGTGTTGTCGCTGAAGCAGGCGGATCAGACCTTTCAATTGTTGCTCAAAGTGACGCTGGACAGCGGCCGCCAGACCACCGTGCAAGCGACCAGCAATCTGCCATTGCTGCAAGGCACCAGCATTGCGATCACCCAACCCTCGGCCGGCAACCTGGCGATCACCGTGCAACAGGCCATCGCCAGCAGTGTCGCCGCCCTCACCCGCATTGATACGTCGCAATTGCCCGTGGGCACGTTGCTGCAAGGCAAAGTCCTGACTTCGCAGGTACTGCCGCAAACACCGGGGCAAGCGACGGTGTTCCGTTCGCTGGTCAGTTTGCTCAACACCGCGCAGAGCGGCAGCACGCTGACCATCGACAGCCCGCAACCGCTGCGCATCGGCACGTTGCTCTCGGCGTTGGTGGAAGATGCGCAAACCCTGAAATTTTTGCCGCTGAGCAGCCGGCAGGAACAACTGGCCGTCAGTCAGCAACTGGTCGGCCAGCAAAGTCGCCAAGCCTCTCTGAGCGGTCTGCTGAATGCACTGCAAAATCTGCCGGCGGATAACGATCAGACTTCAGCCGACTTGCGCGCGGCGGTCGATAAACTGCTCGCCAGCCTCCCGGATCTGCAGCAAATGACCACCTCCAAAGGCGTGGCGCTGGCCTTGGCCAACAGCGGCGCCTTCCTCGAAGCCAAATTGCTCACCGGGCAGAACCCAACCCTGACCCCGGACATCAAAGCCGATCTGCTCAAACTGATCGCGCAACTGTCGCCGGGAGCGCCGGGCAACGCCAGTTTCAACGCAATCATCGCGGCCAACACTTTGGCGCAAGCGCTGCCGAGCTTCGTCCGTAATGCCCTCGGCACCCTCGGCCAGGTCAGCGCGAAACCGGTGCCAAGCAGCTTCCCCCTGCCCGACCGCCTGCTGCAAAGCCTGGAAGGCGAAGGCGATCTGGAGCATCTGCTGCGCCTCGCCGCCGCTGCTGTGTCGCGCCTGCAAAGCCATCAACTGTCGAGTCTTGAACAGACCGGCGTCACCGATGATGGTCGCTTGCTGAGCACCTGGCAGCTGGAAATCCCAATGCGAAATATGCAAGACATCGTGCCGTTGCAGGTCAAATTCCAGCGTGAAGAGGCACCGGAACGGCAGCCGCAACCGAACGAACGCCGTGACGAACGCGAGCCCAAGCAGCAACTGTGGCGCGTCGATCTGGCGTTCGACATGGAACCGCTCGGGCCAATGCAGATTCAGGCGCAACTGGTCGCCGGCAGTCTGTCCGGCCAACTGTGGGCCGAACGGGCGTACACCGCCGACCTGATCGAAAATAACCTGTTCGCCTTGCGCCAACGCCTGCTTGATCGCGGACTCAACGTCGGCGATATCGACTGCCATCAAGGCACGCCGCCGCAAGGCAACCAAACCCGCCTCGAACACCGCTGGGTCGACGAAACCGCATGAACGATTCCACCGCCCCACGCCAGGCCATCGCCCTCAAATACGACGGCAACCACGCCCCGACCCTCACCGCCAAAGGTGACGACGAACTGGCCGAAGAAATCCTGCGCATCGCCCGCGATTGCGAAGTGCCGATTTACGAGAACGCCGAGTTGGTGCGCTTGTTGGCGCGGATGGAATTGGGTGACAGCATCCCCGAGGAGCTGTACCGCACGATCGCCGAGATCATCGCGTTTGCGTGGAATCTGAAGGGAAAATTCCCCGAAGGGCAGGATCCGGAGGCGCCGATGGTGGAGAAGGACATCACCGAGCGCGGGGATGATTACTGATCGTTCCCACGCTCTGCGTGGGAACGCCGCCCGTGACGCTTTGCGTCACATTTCACAGGCGGAACGCGGAGCGTCCCAAGATGCATTCCCACGCAGAGCGTGGGAACGATCTCGATACATTCCAATGTAGGAGCTGCCGAAGGCTGCGATCTTTTGATCTTGCTTGCCGCTAAAAGCTCGAAGCTCCTAGCTGCCTTTATGCAGTTTGCGCATCAACTCCGCCTCAGCCTGGGTCAACCCGCATGACTGAGTCAGTTCATCAACGCTCGCGCCCATCCCCACCAGTTTCGCCGCTTGGGCGAATGACAGGCTCGACGGGTCGCGTTGTTCCAGTGCAACAAGCTTGTCCGGCAACGGCGCGACGACCGAGCGCAGCTCGTGCAGGGCTTCGCCCATGCGCACGTTGCCGTTCTGGTAGTCGTCGACGCGTTTGGCCAGGTCTTTGATGCGCTGATCACGCAGCGCATCGCCCTGGGCCTGTTGCGCAGCGATAAGTTTCTGCGCCTTGATGTACGCCAGAAACATTGCCAGCGTGCCTGCCCAGAAGAGGAACAGGACAATGACCGCGACTTCAAGAATCAATCAGATGTTCTCCAGATCCGACCATTCTTCTTCGCTCATCATCTTGTCCAGTTCGACCAGAATCAGCAGCTCGCCGTTCTTGTTGCACACGCCCTGGATAAACTTGGCCGACTCTTCGTTGCCGACGTTCGGCGCCGTCTCGATTTCCGACTGACGCAGGTAAACCACTTCGGCCACGCTGTCGACCATGATCCCGACGACTTGCTTGTCGGCTTCGATGATGACGATGCGGGTGTTGTCGCTGATCTCGGCATTCATCAGGCCGAAGCGCTGGCGAGTGTCGATCACGGTGACGACGTTACCGCGCAGGTTGATGATGCCCAGCACGTAGCTCGGCGCGCCCGGCACCGGAGCGATCTCGGTGTAGCGCAGCACTTCCTGAACGCGCATCACGTTGATGCCGTAGGTTTCGTTGTCCAGCTTGAAGGTTACCCATTGCAGGATCGGATCTTCAGAACCCTTTGCCGCCGTCGCCTTGTCGTTCATACCCTAGCCCCTCGAAGTACCGCGTGTGGCGGTTTATGTTTCGTCGCCGGCATTTGTACGCCGGTACTGTCTGTTATGTCGGTTTGTGGTTCGGCTTACTGCCGGACATGTGCTTCGCCCCGCCGCTGGCGATCAACTCGGCCAGTGCAGCGACATCGAGCAAGGCGCACATGTGTTCAATCACGGTGCCGGCGAGCCATGGCCGCTGACCCCGGTGACTTCTCCATTTGATTTCATTCGGATCAAGACGCAACGAGCGGCTGACCTGATGCACCGCCAGCCCCCACTCGTAACCTTGTACCGAAATCACGTACTGCAGGCCCTGACGGAAGTCATCGCGATAGCGATCCGGCATGACCCAGCGCGCGGTGTCCAGGACTTTCAAATTGCCGGCCTGACTCGGCAGAATGCCGAGGAACCACTCCGGCTGACCGAACAGCGGCGTCAGCTCTTGCCCGGCCAGCGAATAGATCGAACCGAGGCACACCAGCGGCACCGCCAGGGTCAGCCCGGCAACGTCGAACAGCAGGCATTCGAACGCATCCGCGGCCCACGCCGGGCGGCCATCGGTCTCGACCGGTGGCGGCGTGTTGCTTGGCGGCAGATGCACTTCCACCACGGGCGGAATCAGTGTCTGTGGCGCCGGCGCTTCAATTTCAGGTTCAGGCTCAGGCGCCGGTGGCTCGGGCACTGTCAGCAGTTGTGTTTGCAGCAACGGCGCCAACGTAGAAACCGACGCGCGCGTTTCTTCAATCAACGCCACAGGGGCCTTGGCAACAGGCGCTGCGGCAGGTGCGGCAACCGGTGCGGCAGCCTTTTGCGCATCACGCGCCTGCTCTTCCAGCACGGCTGCCTGAAACTCATCCAGCGCCTCAGGCTGCGCGTCGACTACCGCCGGCAATTCTTCCGGAAGATCATTGAGTAAATCCTCCAGATAAGACTGCAACGCCAGCTGCGGACGCGAAGTCAGCTTCACCGGCCGATTCATGCGCAGCCCTCTGTAGGAGCTGCCGCAGGTTGCGATCTTTTGCTCTTTTCAAGGAGGCCACACAGCGAGATCAAAAGATCGCAGCCTGCGGCGGCTCCTACACAAGTCAAAGTCATTCAGGCCACCTGCGCGACAAGTTGCTGCGCCAGCAGATGCTTGAGCAGCGCGCGGTAAGCGAGAACGCCACGGCTCTTGCCGTCGAATTGCGAAGGCGTGACTCCGGCACGGCTGGCGTCACGCAGGCGCGTATCGACCGGGATGTAACCTTGCCAGATCTCTTCCGGAAATTTATCGCGCAGCACGCGCAAAGTACCCAGCGACGCCTGCGTACGGCGATCAAACAGCGTCGGCACAATACTGAACGGCAGCGCCTGTTTGCGTGAACGGTTGATCATCGCCAGCGTGTTGACCATGCGTTCCAGGCCTTTGACGGCGAGGTGTTCGGTCTGCACCGGGATCACCAGTTGCTGACTCGCGGCCAGCGCGTTAACCATCAACACACCGAGCAACGGCGGGCTGTCGATGATCGCGTAATCGAAGTCCTGCCACAGCTGCGCCAGACTCTTGGCGATCACCAACCCCAAGCCACTCTGCCCCGGCGACTGCCGCTCAAGAGTCGCCAGCGCGGTGCTCGACGGCAACAGCGAAATACGTTCGTCGCTGGTCGACAACAGCAACTGCCCCGGCAAGCCTTGCGGCACGCTGCCCTTGTGCAGAAACAGGTCGTAGTTGCTGTGTTCCAGGCTGTCGGGGTCGTAGCCGAAATAGCTGGTCATCGAGCCGTGCGGGTCGAGATCGACCACAACCACGCGCTTGCCCGCCTCGGCCAGCAACCCGGCTAAAGCGATGGAAGATGTGGTTTTACCGACACCACCCTTTTGATTGGCGACTGCCCAGACTCTCATTCGGTTCGTTCCTCCCGGCCGATATGCTCGACCGAGACATAGCTCAGCGTGTTAATGCGGGTGACGGAGAATTGACGGCACTCTCGCGTCCCGGCGTCTTGACCGGGGTCGGTGCAGTTTGTGTGCCAGCGCGCTTCAACGCGGCGTCCGGTTGCGCATTGGCCGTCCCGGTGCCCGTCAGGCTGCGGCGGACATCGAGATTGCGCGACACCACCAACACCACCCGACGATTCTTCGCGCGGCCCTCAACGGTGGCGTTGTTCGCCACCGGTTGAAATTCACCGTAACCCACCGACGCCAACCGGCCAGGGTTCACACCCTGCATCGCCAGCATGCGCACGATGCTCGCCGAACGCGCCGAGGACAGCTCCCAGTTGGTCGGGTACTGCGCGGTGCGGATCGGTTGATCATCGGTGAAGCCTTCGACGTGAATCGGGTTGTCGAACGGTTTCAGAATCGCTGCGACCTTGTCGATGATGTTGAACGCGATGTCACTCGGCATGGCGTCGCCGCTGCCGAACAACAGGCTGGAATTGAGTTCGATCTCGACCCACAACTCGTTGCCACGCACGGTCATCTGGTTGGACGCGATCAAGTCGCCGAACGCGGCGCTGATGTCATCGGAGATGCTTTTCAGCGGATCGCTGGCCCCGGCGATACCGGCATCAATCTGCTCGGCATCCTTGACCAGCGGCTTGGCCGGAGTGGTGGTTTTCGGTCGCTCATCACCAATCGGAATCGGTTTGAGCGCGCGGTCGGAGTCTTTGAAAACACCGACCAGCGCCTCGGAAATCTCTTTGTACTTGCCTTCGTTGATCGACGAAATCGAGTACATCACCACGAAGAACGCGAACAGCAAGGTGATGAAATCCGCGTAGGACACCAGCCAGCGCTCGTGATTGACGTGTTCTTCCTGGTGGCGACGACGAGCCATGAGGTTATTCCCTTAATCCATGAAGCCTTGCAGCTTCAACTCAATGGAGCGAGGGTTTTCACCTTCGGCGATCGACAGGATCCCTTCCAACAACATTTCGCGATAACGCGACTGCCGCAACGCGATTGCCTTCAGCTTGGCCGCCACTGGCAACAACACCAGGTTGGCACTGGCGACACCGTAAATGGTGGCGACGAATGCGACGGCAATGCCGCTGCCCAGTTGCGTCGGATCGGCCAGATTGCCCATCACGTGGATCAGGCCCATCACCGCACCGATGATGCCGATGGTGGGCGCGTAACCGCCCATGCTTTCGAAGACTTTCGCGGCTTCGATATCGCGCGCTTCCTGGGTGTAGAAATCCACTTCGAGGATGCTGCGAATCGCTTCCGGCTCGGCGCCATCGACCAGCAGTTGCAGGCCTTTGCGCGAGTAATTATCCGGTTCAGCATCGGCCACGCCTTCCAGACCCAGCAGGCCTTCCTTGCGCGCGGTGAGGCTCCAGTTGACGACACGGTCGATACCGCCGGCCAGATCAACCCGGGGCGGAAACAGAATCCACGCCAGAATCTGCATGGCGCGTTTGAACGCGCTCATCGGCGATTGCAGCAGCGCCGCGCCGACGGTGCCGCCGAGGACGATCAACGCCGCAGGACCGTTGGCCAGCGCACCGATGTGGCCGCCCTCAAGGTAGTTGCCGCCGATGATGGCGACGAACGCCATGATGATCCCGATAAGGCTTAAAACATCCATCAGATACATGCCTCGACGATGTGCTTGCCGATCTCGTCCAGGCTGTACACCGCGTCGGCGAGGTCAGCTTTGACGATGGCCATCGGCATGCCGTAGATCACGCAACTGGCTTCGTCCTGCGCCCAGATCGAGCTGCCGCCCTGCTTGAGCAAACGCGCGCCTTCACGGCCGTCAGCGCCCATGCCGGTGAGCACCACCGCCAGAACTTTGTCACCGTAGGACTTGGCTGCAGAGCCGAAGGTGATGTCCACGCACGGCTTGTAATTCAGACGCTCGTCGCCCGGCAGAATCTTCACCGCGCCACGGCCGTCGATCATCATTTGCTTGCCACCCGGCGCCAGCAACGCCAGCCCCGGACGCAGGATGTCGCCATCCTCGGCTTCCTTGACGGTGATGCGGCAGAGCTTGTCGAGACGCTCGGCAAACGCTTTGGTGAACGCCGCCGGCATGTGCTGGATCAACACGATCGGTGCCGGGAAGTTCGCTGGCAACTGAGTCAACACCCGTTGCAGCGCAACCGGACCGCCCGTCGAGGTGCCGATGGCAACCAGTTTGTAAGCCTTGCGTTTCGGTGCCGGCGACGAAGCGCTGGCGGCCGGTGCACGGGTTGCAACCGGAGCATGCACAGGCGCTGGCGCTGGACGCACCGCAGCGCTGCTGCTGTGGCTGCTGCTGTGGCTACTGAAACTTGATGCAGTCGGAGCAGGCGTCGGTGCAGGCGCAGCCACTGGAGCCGGCGCACTGTAAGCACTGAAACGACGATTGCTGCGCGAGATGCTGTGCACCTTTTCGCACAGCAGTTGTTTGACCTTCTCGGGATTGCGCGAGATGTCTTCGAAATTCTTCGGCAGGAAATCCACCGCGCCGGCGTCCAGCGCATCGAGGGTGACCCGAGCGCCTTCGTGGGTCAGCGAGGAGAACATCAACACCGGAGTCGGGCAGCGCTGCATGATGTGCCGCACTGCCGTGATGCCGTCCATCATGGGCATCTCGTAGTCCATGGTGATCACGTCCGGCTTGAGCGCCAGTGCCTGATCGATGGCCTCTTTACCGTTGGTTGCAGTGCCGACCACCTGGATGCTCGGATCCGCTGAAAGAATTTCCGAGACGCGGCGGCGGAAAAAACCCGAATCGTCCACCACCAGGACTTTGACTGCCATAAACACTCCATTAGGTGCAGCGGAGCGTAATCGCCCCGCCGCCCCGGATTCAAATACGCCGTGCGGCGTAACGCTTGAGCATGCTTGGAACATCGAGAATCAGCGCGATGCGGCCGTCACCGGTGATGGTGGCGCCGGACATGCCCGGAGTGCCCTGCAGCATTTTGCCCAATGGCTTGATGACCACTTCTTCCTGGCCGACCAGTTGATCGACGACGAAGCCGATCCGCTGAGTGCCCACCGAAAGGATCACCACATTGCCTT